>JAAYGP010000099.1 GCA_012727625.1 Clostridiaceae bacterium | reverse complement strand
TTTCAACAACTGAATATGACAAGGCATTTGTAACCATACTAAAGGATGAGGATACAAAAAGATGTTATAAGGTTTATGACTACGTAAAAGCCTTTATATTTCAGCCGGATAAGATCTACTGCATTTCGGGTAAAATAAACTCTGCTGACAAACTGTATCTTATCCTTGAAAGCGCCAGGGAGGACAAATATTCAATGGGGTGCACAGAGCCTATCGCCATCGCGTATGCAAGTGCTTTTATGCCAGGGATGTTTTGGGAGTAATCCCTGAGAGAATTGAAGTTCACGTAAGCGGAAACATTCTTAAAAACGTAAAGGGCGTTATAGTTCCAAACACCAATGGATTAAAGGGTGTAAAAGCTGCGGCAATAATTGGTATGCTTGGCGGGAATCCTAAAAAAGGCATGGAGGTTCTTGCCGACGTTAAGCTGAACACATATCTCAATGTGCAGACTTATTGAAAAATAAAGATATATGCTCCGTTCATCTTTTGTCATCCCAGGCAAAGCTGCATATTATTTTTAAAGCTTCCAGCGGGGATATGGTTCAGGCCGCATTGCTTGGTTATAAATTGGCATACAGAGGTAAGGTTGTTCAGGGCGGAGATGGTATAATTCATGAAGATGTTGACAGCACCGTTGAAAATTACGGAAAGCTTGCCCATGACGGCATGTACGAAACAGATCAAACAATCCTGGGGCTTATGATCTCATAAATGTGTACACCCTTTCATGAAGCGTTATGCTTTATTATTATACGAAATAGTTCCATCTTTAAATCAGATGGAACTATTTCATATATCCATTTAGAATAAAATATCCAAATAATTATTCGACACTTTTCTGACAGTTCTTGCATCCAACCGTTCTATCCCCGGCTTTAGGGCAAATTCATCACAAAAGTCGCTTCTGTACAGTTCAAGTCTTATATCAAGAGGCAGAATAGGCTTGTATGGTTTAATTTTTTCAACCAGCGATATAGAGCGTTTTGCAGCACTTCTGATTCTTTCCAATGCCTCGTCAGGATCTACCAAATCGGCACTGTTGCGTCCACGCCCATATTTTACAACTGCACATTCAACAGGCCCCAAAAACTGTTTGGCTTCAACACATGCCGCTTCATCCCCGCTCACCATAATAACGGGCAGGTTATATTGCGCGCCCATTATAGCCCATTGTCCTATTTCACCGGTCTTTCTTCCATTAACATAATAGTTGTACCATTTTTTTGAATCCTGTGTATGATCCAAAAAGCCGTTAAGTGTCCCGGCCATTGCATGTGTTCCAATAAACATTAGTGCGTCAAAGGAATCACCAAGGCTTTGCGAGAACCTTTTCCGTGGTTGTTCTGCTCTTTTATCCAGCATTTCCGGTATAAAATTACCACCGCCTCCGTGTCCGTCCAATACAACAACCTCTGTTGCTCCGCCTGCATAAGCACCATCTATTGCGGCATTAGTGTCCGCCATTAACCTTTCAATGGAATACTTATATCGCTCATGCTCTTTCTGTATCATATCCATGCTGTCTATGCCGCTGATTCCTTCAAGATCCGTAATTATATATATTTTCATATCAACACCTCCGGCTTATCCTGTCAAACATAATGAGATTAGAATAACAGTATTTGCACCGATCATAGCACAAATACGTAAAAAATCAAGCCCGGGTAAAGGAGCGGATGCATAAATCAAAGCTTAGCCAAAGCTAGTAATATTTAACAAAAATGTGTATAATAATCTCAAAGAATACATGAGAGGTTATGTATGAAAGAATCAAAACCACAAAGATCAAAAAAGAGAGGATCTGCCCCTGCCATTAGAGCCCATTTTATGATAGAATATTACTGTTGATCAAGCATTAATACGAGTGATCGTATAATACCTTGCTGATTTTTAGCTGGGCGGCCAAAATCAGGGTACAAAGGC
>JAAYGP010000098.1 GCA_012727625.1 Clostridiaceae bacterium | reverse complement strand
CTACTGGGTATAATTTTTTTGGATTTATTGGTTTTAAATTTTATGCTTTAGCCAGTAATTATAAACGGGGCCTGGCTCTGCCTGATAACTCGCTCTGCTGGGAAGCAACGGGAAACCTGCAACCAGGCTGAAGCATTTAAATGCTTCCAGGAAAGTAGTAGATCCTGTTTGTTGCATAATAAAAATGGACAAAAAAGGGGGGGGGAGGAATTTTATCTTGCAAAAAACAATACCCCAAAAACGCATCATAAAATATATGTCTTTTTTAGGTATCTTGTATTTTTAATAGCTTATCAGTAATATGCTTTTTATAAATAATAGCTTATAATTTGGGAAGTTGGCGATGTTGCAAATGTATAGTCATATTTTCCCTATAATTCTTATTGTTGTTTCAAATATTGTATATCATTTAAGCCAGAAATCAATGCCAGTGAAATCAAACCCTTTCTCTTTATTACTAATTACATATTTAATATCTGCATCAATTTCTGCAATTGGGATGGTCTTTACAAAAACAGATAAACATACTCTTTTACTTGGATATTTTAATTGGAGAAGTCTAGTACTTAGTATAGCGCTTATAGGTATTGAAACGGGTTATTTATTGGCATATAGAGCAGGATGGAACATTAGTGTGGGTTCTTTAGTAGCAAATATATTACTTGCTATCTTGTTAAAACTATTGATATATTTCTTTTTGATGAAAAATTTGAAGTTCATAAAAATGTTGGAACATGCTTATGTATTGTAGGGTTGTTATTAGTAAACAAATAAACTGTAACTAAACTGTCAACTGATAGGGAATTTGTAGTCACAATAGTTGAAACAGGCTTTTAAAGAGTGGATATTAATTTTTTCGCAAATTACAGCAAATACCCGGTCGAAACAACCGGGCATTTGCTGTGCACCTTAATTTAACAGAGGGAGGTTTATGATTACCTCAAATAAGCTTTTTTTATTGATTTTTCAAAAAGTCCTGGTATTGTCTGTTATATTCCTTGAGAACTTCCTGAAGACCGGCGCCATTCCATGTCTTCATTTGTTTGGCTATCGCTTCGTCCACATCACCGGCCTGACCTATCATAAGAAGTGAATATTGATCTGCGCCGGATGCCTTAAATTTGTCATATGTATTCTGAATAGGTGAGGGATCAAAGAGGAAGCCAAGGGATTTTCCAAACAGTTTACAATCCTGGTTGAATTTTTCGAGCTCCGCATACTTGTTGGGATTTTCACTCTTTAGAAGATAATTTTTGAATTGGTCGCCAACCATCCATATAGAAAACGGGGGTCTCCACCCGGATTTTGTTCCGCCTTCCGTCTGCGGCGCAAAATCTATTGTGTTTTCATCAATCTTAACATAGTGCATATTCTCAATACCAAAGTTTACAAGGGTAAGCAGGTTTTTGTCATGATAGAAATAATCATAGAACATAAGGACTCTTTCAGGGTTTTCACATGTTTTAGGTATTGCCATCATTGAGCCTGTCACGTCACCTGATCTGACAACAGGGTCTGTAAGTCCAACCTGAATCCATTCGACACCAGGGGTAGTTGAACTCTCAACTTCTTCAGCCTTGCCGGGCTTAAGCTGCATATGTGTTGCGAATACCTTGCCGGCTTTTAAATCAGGTGTAACATCATTTACAGTAACCGCATCCTTTCTGACATATCCTGCGTCGGTAAATTTTTTTGCAACTTTCCATATTTCCACTACCTCAGGAATATCGCATGCGATAACCCATTCATCACTTCCCATGGGCAGCTTGATTGCCATATTTTCACCGGACCAGTTTCCTAAGCAGTCTACCAGTATCGCTGCTGTATCATTATTACATGTTCCGATAGGATATACATTGGGCTCATTTTCTTTTATTACCTGCAGCATGGGACCTAAGTCTTCGTACTTTTTAATTTTGCTCACATCAAAATTATACTTTTCAACAAGTGCCTTGTTAAGAAGAACGCCTCCCTGAGCACCAACCTCCTTGTTACAGGACAGGTGATATAGCTTTCCGTCAACTTTCGCACCCGGCAGCCATTTTTCCTCAAGCACCGCCTTAGCGTGCGGCGCGTATCTGGTAAGCATATCATCCGTTATTTCGGTAAAAAGTCCTGCTCTTGCCTGGGGTACATGGTGCAAAAGCCAGGAGCATGAGAAAACAAGATCGGCTTTTTCACCGGATGAGATTATTGTTTGCACCTTTTGAGTGTACTCGCCCAGCGGAAAAGTTACAATATCCACTGTTGTATTAATTTTATCCTTAAGATATTCTCCAATTGCCTGTTCTATAAGTCTCTCATTGGGCTCGGTGCCATTTCCGCCATAATACCAGACAACTTCATATGGCTCCAGAGCCGGTTTCTGAGTACCGTCAGTTGCCGTGTCTTTGGTTGTACTGTCAAAGGCAGGAACAGATGGTGTGCATGCGGATAATGCCATAGAGAAAATAATGCAAAGACAGATAGTGATAAAAAGCAGCTTTGGAAACTTCCTCATAAATACATCCTCCTTAAAAAATTTTTGATGTACTACCGGTGATTTATCAACCTGTAAACGCCGGCAATCTCATTTATATTCAAGCGGCAATCTACCCGGGAATTTATGCCGCTTAAATTCTTTTTAACCTTTGATTGAGCCAATTGTGAGACCCTTGATAAAATACCGCTGAAAGAAAGGATAAGCAAGAATTATAGGCCCCATTGCAAAAGCACACATGGCCATTCTTACAGTTTCTGTGGGCATTTTAGCAAGCTCGGACTGGGTATATCCGCTTGCAGGGCCGCCCAGCTGGGCAAGGTAGGTGGCGTTTACAAGCACCCTGTACATGGCATATTGAAGATTGATCCATGTTGTGTCACTTTGCAGTATTGTTGAAAGCCACCAGTCATTCCAATAGTTAATTGACATAAAAAGCGCGATGCTCGCCAGCACGGGCAATGACAGGGGAAGCACTATGGAGATGTAAATCCTTATTTCACTGGCACCATCCAATTTTGCCGATTCAATTATCGATTCATGAATAGTGGTTTTGAAAAAAGTTCTTATCACAATGACATAAAATGCATTGAAAAGATACGGGACAATTAAAGCCCAAACTGTGTTCTTCAGGCGTAGTACCTGTGTACATATAACATACCAGGGTATCAAGCCCCCTCCAAAAAGCATTGTGAAGAATATGTAAAAGGTAAACTGTTTTCTGTAGCGAAAATTGTTTCTTGAAATAGGGTAAGCATACATTGACATGATTAACAGGCTTAAAATCGTACCCACAACCGTCACAAATATGGATATGGCATAAACCCTCAGTATAGAGTTGGTACTCAGGAATAACACCCTGTATGCCTCCGGTGAAAGGCGGGTTGGAATGAAAGAATAACCTTTTTGCCTCAAGGATGTTTCATCGGTAAACGAAACGATAATGACAAGCAAAAAAGGAAGCAGGCATATAAGCGTGTATGTCGCGGTTATTATACGTGTATGTCGCGGTTATTATATTAAGAAAGAGATTCCATCCCCAGGATATATTGGCTGTGCTTGATTGCTTTCTTTTCAAATCCATGCCCTCCCTGATTCAGAATAATGCTTTCTCAGGATCAATTTTTCTGACTACATAGTTGGTTGATAAAACCATTATCATGCCAAAAACAGATTTGAATAAGCCGGCTGCGGTTGATTTTCCCAATTCAGCGGCACCATTCTGAAATACCTCATATATATAAATATCAATAATTTGGGTTGTTTCCCTCAAATAATTGGAGCGGAGCGGAATATTGTAAAACAGGCCAAAATCCGCGGTCAGTATGTTTCCAAGGTTTAAAACTATTAATATAATTATTACATTTGATATAAGAGGTATGGTTATTCTTGTAATCTGCTGCCACTTGTTAGCACCGTAAATCCTTGCCAGTTCAAAATACTCAGGATCCAGACCGACTATGGCGGATAAGTATAAAATACTGCCATATGCCGCATGCTTTATGGTATTGACAATAAACAATATAATAGGCCAGTATTTCGGTTCGGTATAAAAGGATATTTCATCAAAACCTAAAGGTATTAATATTGAATTGTTTATAAATCCGTTTTCCATGCCCAAAAAGGCAAAAACCACGTAACTGAATACTATCCATGACAGAAAATAGGGCAGGATCATGCAGCTGTGATATATTTTAGCAAGTTTCCTGCTTGTCATCTCATTTACAGCCAGGGCTATTGCCTATGATATGATATTACCTGTAACCATAAAAAACAGGTTGTAGAACACTGTGTTGAAAAGAGCTTTTCCAAACTGGGGATCATTGAAGAACAACCAGAAATTATCAAAACCAACAAAGGGACATTTAAATAAGTTTATAAAAAAGTTTCTATGGATAAACTGATATTTCTGAAATGCGAGAATTATCCCCGGAATTGGAAGGTAACACAGTAAAAAAACAATTACAAAACCTGGCAGTAACAACAGGAAGAAAGTATAGTTTACCCTCACTTCCCGGAAGAAATTTTTAACTCCGCGAGGAATAAAAGCCGGCCCTGTTTTTGCTGTTTTAGGAACATTAACCCGGTACATAATCCAGCCTCCGCTAAGAAAATTGAAACAGATTCCTATTCAATTATCCGGTCAATCAAATAATAAGTAAACTACAAAAAACTGTGATTAATAAGTTTTTCCAATAACGTTTCTATGAAATTTTGATTTTTATTAGATTTTTAACAATTAGAGCTGTATTCAGGACT
>JAAYGP010000097.1 GCA_012727625.1 Clostridiaceae bacterium | reverse complement strand
GGAGCGGGAAAATGCCATAAACAACATCAATGAGGGATATTCCTGGGCTGTTGAGATGAAAAACAACGCAGTCGCCAAGGCAGAATCCATAGCTCAGAAAACATTTGAAGAAATATGGAATATGGTGACACCCAGCACTATAACAGGATTGGGTGATACCCTGCAATCCCTGATAGATGCATATCTTTATACAAATGAAGACAAATATGGCAATGCAGGTTTGATATTACTCGACAGAATTGCAGACTTATTCCCTGGCCTGGAGTTTACAGGCACGGAAGAAGAATGCAGGCTACAGCAGATCCTTGCAAAAGCTTATGACGCGTTCTTCCCTGTAGCTGACAATCAGGAAGTTATAGCTTTCCTTTCAGGCAAGGCTTCGGAGTTGAACCTTGAAAACCCGAAATCCTACGGGAATCTGATATGTGTAAACATTGAGGACCGTATAATAAGGCAGATACGGGTATTGTCCGACAGGCCTGAGATGATGAATAAATATGGAATGCAGCAGGCTGCGCTGGCTATTGCTGCCGTTGTTCTTGATAATCCGTCTGAAACGCACGAATGGCTTGATTTTGTATTCAAAGCAGGCGGTGTAAAGGATGGAAAGGCAACAGGCGGCGATATACTGCCATCATTGGTAAATAATACTAACAGCGATGGAACCGGAACCATGGGTTCACCCACATACAATATGAAGTGGCTGAATTCATTGGAGCAGATTGCCGATGCATTGGATGGCTATGACGGATACAACAAGTTGAATCTGTATGAACATCCGGTATTTACAAAAATGTTATCTGCGTTTTTTGATTTGACGGCTGTTGGCAAATATACCGTACCAATAGGCAATTCCGAGGGAATGGATATCATTGTGGATGTTGACAGAGCAGTTAAATATTTTGAAAAGACAGGTGATCCGGTATATGCACAGTATGCATATTATCTGAACAACAACTCGGCATCCGGCTTGCATTCAGGCATATTTACGAAAGATCCATTGATAGTATCCGGTGACATCGCTTCAAGTGTTATTGCCAATGGAACTTTGAACCTTGACAGTATTGTACTGCCGGGGTATGGTTTTGTCATTTTGCGCGATGGTTCAGCGCCTGATGAAGTAAGTATTTACAGCAGTACTTTCATTGAACCCACGGAGCCTGTTAAACCGGTATTAATCCCTGGCCCAGAAACGAAAGTTTCCACTTTCCCCAATGGTGCTGTACAGCTCGATCCAATGAGCGGTACTCATTTACCGGACGGTGCTTCTTTGAAAGTAGAGTATAATGTACCGTTGGATGGGCGATACATAATAGAAATTAAGCCATATATGGCATATAGTTACGGGATTTTTGACATATATCTTGATGGCGAAAAAGTTATGCAATTTGACTTTTACGGTGGCACAACTGTTAACTCTCCTCCGTTTACCATAACAGAAAACGCATTTGATTTAACAGCAGGCGTGCATGAACTGGAATTTAAGCTTGTCGGTATGAGTCCGGGTGCTACAAGAAATAAAATGGGGCTTATGAACATAACTCTATATAAAATTTATTCAGGTGAAGATACCCAGCGGGATATCTGGATGTATTACGGAAGTACCCAGGGCGAGGCAAGCCACAGGGATCAGCTCAGTCTGGGCATTCATGCATTCGGTACGGATTTATCTCCTGACCTGGGAGTTTCTGAAGATGGTTCAAGCCAGAACGAATGGTTGTCTACTGTAAGCCACAATACAGTTGTTGTCGACAATGCTGATCAGCAATCTGCAAAATCAGGCAACCTCATTCGATTCGACAGTTCAGACGGCGTTCAGGTAATTGAGGCAGAGTCAACCGATGCATATCCGCAGACGGAGTTGTATCAGCGTTCAACAGTTATGATTGAGGTCTACGATCAGTCTTACAGTGTCGACTTTTTCCGGGTAAAAGGCGGAAGTGAACATGTATATAGTTTCCATACCCTTCTTGATACTGATGATATTGAAATATGTGAATTCGCGGGCCCGGTTTTCGGAGCTTGGGAAAGAGATATAGAGTATTATAAGTGGCTTAACATTATGGATACAGGTAGCGCGCACACGGACAAATTCAGCATAGACTGCGGATTTATAACTGCTGAGAATAAACCCGCCCGTCTTAAGCTGACAATGCTTGGAGAACACGGAGAAGTGGCTCTTGCTCCTTTAACTTCTGCAGGTAGAAGAAATATGTACATTTTGGTTAACAGGATGGATTCGTACGGAAACGACCTTGAAAGCATATTTACGTCTGTAATTGAACCTTACCAGGGCACAAGTGCTATTCAATCCATAGAGGAAGCCGTGGTAACCAAAAACGGCGCTAAGGTCTCCGATATGGAGGCAAGAGCAGTGAAAGTTACCCTGAACAGCGGCCGTGTTGACTATATTATAAGTACTCTTGACAACACCCAGACCTATGTAATTGACGGTAAAATCAGCTTCAGGGGAATACTTGGCGTATTCAGCGTAACTGACGGAAAGGTTGCTACACGCTATGTAAATGGCGGGACATTGATCGGTGGCAAACAGTTTGATAAAGGAGAAATAGGCGGCACCGTAACCGGGTTTACAAAGGATCTTGCGAAACAGAACCAGCTGACAGTACGCCTTGATACTCCGTACGATGCCAGGAAGCTTATCGGCAAGTATGTTTACATATTAAACGATGGTGGACAGACCGAAGTATGCAGAATTAATGGTATAGTATCCGAAGATGAAAATGATGTGACCTTTGATGTAGGAACCACGTCTTTCATAAGGAGCTATAATGACAATACTGATCTCAGCCAGGGCTTTAATTTCAGAATAGCCGAAGACAACAGATTCTACATACCACTTGCCAATACATCGGGACCTGATACATTGATTACAGGAATAAATGTGACGGGTATTGCAGGAAAAACCAGGACTTTTGTTGGAACTCCTTTGCAGATGGTAGCTGAGGTTGAGCCGGCAGATGCAGAGATTAAAGATGTTTCCTGGAGCATTGCAAGCGGAGATGCAAGCATTGATAAAAACGGAGTCCTGATGCCTGCTGCAGCAGGGAAAGTAATTGTAAGAGCCACAGCACTGGATGGTTCGGGTGTTTATAGAGAAACTGAAATTGTTGTTGTTGATGACATACCGCCTGTTATAAGCCCTCGTACTGTAACCTTTGATCTTGACAATCCTGCTGACGTCAGCACGAGAATAGACTGGCACAGGGCAGAATCTGTAACCGATGTGGTTTATAACAGCACAGTCAGCCTGGAGGTTGATACTGACTATACTGTTGCCGGAGACATACTTACAATAAACAAAGACTTTATTTTGGATTTAGAGTTGTCAAATGGAAATACCGTGGATTTTGACATTGTATTCAACACACAGGATACTGTCACTTTGTCAGTTTATGCAGTAAGAGACTATATTCCGGGTAATGATGCTACACTTGCTGATCTGACAATCGACGGATTAACAATAGACGGTTTTGAGCCTGATAAGACATCGTATGAAGTTATACTGCCGTATGATGCTACAACAGCACCTGTTGTGGATGCTGTGACAAACGATCCGAAAGCTGTGGTAAGCATAACACAAGCCGATGCGCTTCCGGGCAATGCTATAATTGTGGTGACCGCCGAGGATGGCACAAAACAGACCTATATAGTTGCGTTTACCCTTGAGGACGCTCCTCGGCCTAAGAAATATAACCTTACAATTACAGCCGGAACAGGTGGTAAGATTATATCAGGCAGCAGCGGAGAGTATGAGGAAAACGCAACCATCAGCATAAGAGCAGAGGCATATGCAGGATACGTATTCAGCAGGTGGACATCCACGAACGGCATAACCTTTGCTAATCCTTACAGCGCCTCAACAACGTTCACAATGCCTGCGAGCGATACTGTAATAAAAGCTGAATTCAGATATGTCGGATCCGATGATGATGACGATGACGATGATGATGTCGTCACTCCTCCAGCAGAGCCCACAACACCGGTTGTGACACCGACACCGACGCCTACACCTACACCAACTCCGACCCCTGCTTACCAGGCAGACATTTCAGAAACCGGTACTACGGTAGCTTCACTGACTGTCGAAGTGGATGCGGATAAAGGTATAGCATCAGTGGATTTTGGAACACTTGAGGGAGACATCTTTGGCGAAAGCGGAAAGGCTGTAATAAATATGCCGAGTGTTCCCGAAGCAGACACCTATACCCTGAGGATACCCGCGGCAGCACTGGATGGCGGCGAAAGGACCCTGACTTTTGCAACAGAAGTCGGAAGCATAACAATTTCTGAAAACATGCTTGACAATATCAAGGGAAGCGGAGAAGAAAAAGTAAGTATTTCAGTAGGAGAGGGTGACAAGTCCGGCCTGCCGTCTGAAGTGGCGGAAGCGATCGGTAACCGTCCCGTGATACAGCTGACCATGGAAATCGACGGCGAGCAGAAAGAGTGGAGCAACGAGAACGCTCCGGTTACGGTTGAAATTCCTTACACGCCTACGGCTGAAGAGTTTGAAGATCCTGAACATATTGTAGTCTGGTACATTGATGGAAACGGAAATGTTGTCTCCATACCTAACGGCCGGTATAATCCTGAAACCGGAACCGTGGTATTCAGGACAACCCACTTCAGCTACTACGCTGTTTCATATGTGCGCAAGACATTCGCTGACCTGGGTGAAACCGAATGGGCAAGAAAGGCTGTTGAAGTATTGGCATCCAAGGGAATAATAAAGGGTGTTGGTGATGACAAATATGCACCGTTTGCCAATATTACCAGGGCAGACTACCTGTTGCTCCTTGTCAGAACTCTCGAACTGAAAGCAGACTTCAGCGGCAATTTTGACGATGTTCTGCCGGGCACACACTTCTATGAAGCAGTTGGTATAGCAAAAGAGCTTGGCATTACAAAGGGAGTCGGAAACAACAAGTTCAACCCCTATGAAAATATATCCCGTCAGGAAATGATGGTGATGACAGCCAGGGCTTTGGAAAGATTTAAAGGATTGCAAGCAGGCAATACCTCAATACTGAATCAATTCAGTGATCGGGATGAAATTGCTGAATATGCGGAGGAAAGCCTGGCTACACTGGTTAAGGAAGGTCTCATTGTGGGTAACCAGAACAGGTTGTTCCCGAAAGACAGGACTACCCGTGCTGAAGCAGCCATGTTTATTTACAGAATATATAACCGTTTCCCCGATTGATGTTGAGGAATGAATAAGAAAAAGGGTGCCCCGTTTGTGCGGCACCCTTTTTGTTTATATTATATGGTAACAGCATATTTCAGACTGAATAAATTATTAAAGATTACCAAAAGGCAAGCGGAATGACAAACAAAATCATCATATAGGAATAATCATAATAACCCCGCTAAAGCCGGAAACAGCGGGTTTTAAGCGCAATAACAATATTTCCGCATGATTTATTGGCATTGTTTTTAAGTATGTCAAGTGAAATAATATTATTGAAAAGATAAGATGTGCGCGCATCTTTGACCAAAATGCTTTATCAGTGTATGCCAAATAACATTTAATTTTCACTGTACTGATAAGCTGAATACTGTTGTCGTTCAGTATTTCTGCTCAACAACAAAAAATTTAAATTAAAAGGAGTGAAACAATCATTATGAAGAGAAAGATGGTAATAGTCATTACAATGCTACTTGCCTTTGCAATGATTTTATCAGCCTGTGTACCGCCAACATCGCAGCAAACCGAGCAAACAACCAGGAGTGATGCGGCTGCTACCACTGCTGCTCCTACAACAACAGCTGAGAAACCGGCAAAGTTAAGACTCTTTTATGTAACTTCAGGAATTGCCATTCCGGACGGTTTTGATTTTGCCAATACCCCTATTCTGAATATTATAACCGAAAAGGCAAATGTTGAAATTACAGAAGCAATTGTTCCACCGTGGTCTGATATTGCAACAAAATATAATCTGATGATGTCTTCAGGAAATATTTGTGACGTTGTTCATTACAGCGGTGTCAACACACTCATCAACGACGGGAAGCACGGTGCGTTCATGGATTTGACAAGCTTTATCAATGAATCAAAAATAGTAAACGAACGTTACGCTCCATTTGTCAAACAGCTCCAGGCCGACGACGGGAAGATTTATTGTCTGCGTACACTTCCTGTGGATGGTGACCTGAACTGTTCATTCTTTGTAAGATGGGATGTGCTTCAGGACTTAGGTTACACAGAACTTCCAACCACATTGGACGGCTGGCTTGACGCTATGAGAGCGCTGAAAGCAAAATACCCGGATTCAATTCCTTACACCACCATGGATAATTTCCACTTCTCTGAGTTTGTATTTAACTGCTTTGGAATTTCCGGAAGAGGAATTGGCTGGCAAATGCATTTTGGAAAAGTTATACACGCGTTCGAACATCCGCTATACAAAGAAGCTTTGAAAGTATATAAGACCATGCTTGAAGAAGGTCTTATGGATCCTGAGTTTATAACAAACAAGAGAGCTGACTTCGATGAAAAGAGATATAACAGAAAAGTTCTGGTAAATCAACAGAACCTCGGTATGGCTATGGTATTCTTCCCACGCTACATAAACAACGGAATTCTAGAAGCAAGATCAATTCCTGTGGAATGGCCTCTGGTTGACGATCCGAATGTTGACCCGTGTGCTGTCTATGAAGGAAAGCTTGCCGTCGGGAATACAGGTGTTGCAATATCCTCACAGACAAAAGAACTGGCAGGCTGCAAGAGGTTTGTTGAGCAGCTTCTTACCAAGGAAACAGAAGAATTGTGCACCTGGGGTATTGAAGGTATTGACTACAATATTGTAAACGGCGAAAAGATTGAAGTGGTTGATGATGGTTCAGGTACCATGCAACTTTCGGGAAGCTCAAAGAATCTGTATCGTTTCCTGTTTGGCGGAAATACAAGAGTTAATATTGAAAAAGCATTCCAGGCAGGTATTAACACTCTCAGAAGTCAGGTTCCCGGCATAACCGAGGAAGAAATCAAGGAATATTCGGATTTGTGCTGGAAACAGTATGACAAGATTCTTGACATTAATGCTCAATATCCCTCAAGATCCGCATTTACATACTTCATAGTACTCGAGGACGATACTCAGTCAAGAGCTGCGGAAGCCAACGCCGAAGCTACTACATTGGCAGCAAAAGCGATGAGAGGGGATATCACATTTGAAGAGTTTGATGCTCAGGCCGCTGCTTTCCTTGAAAAATACAAATTCATAACTGATGAGTTCAATGCAAAACTGCCTGAAGCACAGAAAAAAGTAGAGTAATAAAGTGTTAAAAAGCGTTAACTCATATGCCGGAGGAAACCTCCGGCATATGAAAATAATTCGGCAAAAATGACGAAAATAAAGTAGTCATTGCGTATGGGCAGGAGGTAACCGAGTTGGTTAAAAAAGCGGACGGAGTTGCTTTGAATATAAATAAAAAAGGGAAGAAAAGAAAAAGCGAGGGTTTTATAGCCAGCAGGGATATACCCATATATATGCTTTTGCTTCCCGGAGTTTTGTTGCTCTTTGTATTTAATTACATACCGCTTTTTGGTGTTGTAATAGCATTTGAAAATTTCGTACCTTTTAAGGGTATATAGAAAAGCGAATGGGTATGGTTTAAAAATTTTGAGTATTTCCTTTTGGATCCAAAATTTTGGCAAGTGCTGAAAAACACAATTGAAATAAATCTGCTCCACCTGATATTTGGTTTCCCGGTGCCGATAATATTTGCTTTGCTTCTGAATGAACTCTGGTACACAAAGTTTAAAAAAGTAGTTCAGACAGTGAGCTATCTTCCCCACTTTATATCCTGGGTTGTGGCAGCCGGTATTTTCACGTCAATATTGTCTCCGAGTACAGGGGTTATTAATATATTTCTGAAAAACGTGCTTGGAATGGGACCCATCCATTTCTTAACAATACCAGGTTTATTCAGACCGATACTTGTAATAACGGGGGTATGGAAAGGGTTCGGAATGAGTGCTGTTTATTACTTGGCTGCACTGTCATCAATTGATGTACAATTGTATGAAGCCGCCAAAATAGATGGTGCGGGCAGACTAAGGCAAACATGGCATATTACTTTACCCGGAATCAGAAACATTACGATTGTTCTGTTGGTTTTACAGGTAGGTTCACTGGTATCCATAGGTTTTGAGCAGATATTCCTTATGTATAATCCGCTTTTATATGAAATCGGTGATGTAATAAGCACCTACACATACCGCCTTGGTATAGAGCAGGCGCGTTTTTCGCTTACATCTGCCATAGGCCTTACCCAGTCAATTGTAAACTTTATTCTGGTATATTCCACAAACCGGCTTGCAAAAGCAATCGCTGGATGGTCGCTATGGTGATAAGGAGAGATATGGGATGATAAAAAAAAGCACAGGTGAAGTAATATTTCAAATTTTTAATATTTTTATTATGCTGATAGTAATGGCGGTAATAATTCTCCCGCTTATGAACATTTTCAGCCTGTCCGTCAGTGATAGAATAGCAGTTGCCACCATGAAAGTCGGGCTTTTCCCGGTTGGTTTCAACCTGGATGCCTACAAAAAGATATTAACCAATGGTATTTTTCAGCGATCTCTGATAAACACCGTTTTCGTAACGGTTGTCGGAACTGCTTTATCAATTGTTGTCATAACGATGATGGCATATGGCATGTCTAAAGCCTATTTCTTCGGGAAAAAATTCTTTACTTATTATATGATTATTACCATGTATTTTTCCGGAGGCCTTATTCCGACATACCTTTTGATTACTAAATATCTGGGTCTTGGTAATACTTATTTTGCATACATATTACCGGCTGTAGTCAATGTTTATTATGTCATTGTAATCAGAAGCCAGATTCTTGCTGTCCCGGGAGAACTTTTTGATTCCGGCAGCATTGACGGAGCAAGTGAAATGAGAATTTTGTTCAATATTGTTCTTCCTGTAATAGCTCCCACGATAGCGGCCATCAGTATGTTTCTTGCCCTTGGAAAATGGAATTTCTGGTTTCAGGTTCTGTTATATGCAAGAGACAATAAAATGTGGTCCCTGCAATTCTATCTGAGAGAAGTGGTATTTGCAAGTTTTGTTGAAGCAACTACGC
>JAAYGP010000096.1 GCA_012727625.1 Clostridiaceae bacterium | reverse complement strand
TTTGGACAGCTTAAAACATAAAAAGGCACTGTTTTTAAGCGATAGATAAGGCAGGGGGATTGCGTTCGGGCAGATTTTGAGTATTTTTAGGGGTGCAACGCAAATTGCTTATTGGAATATAATCTGGACTTATGTTCTTCCATATGCTACAATCGACTAAGTTATCATTAAAGATAGCTTCGGAGGAATTTATATGGATTATCAGTCCAAAGCAACAAGTACATACGAAAAATTCAGGAATACTTTCATAGGTGACCGTAATTTCTATAATACGGTTCTTGCCCTTGTTGTGCCGATTATTGTGCAGGTCTTGCACTGAGTATATTGAAGAAAGGCTCGCCTCTCTTGATTAATGAGTTTTTAAAATTAGTTCGCCTTATATCTCCTGTATTAAGGAAAGAGCCGTATTTCGTATCAGGCGAAACTTGGGAAAAACTGAAGCCTTAGGTTCAGGTCATCGGCTATTGACCATTAATTTGTTCAACATTTCAGACATTATAAGCATTAATATGGCAAAAGAGCCTAAATATATTGAATACAGCCCTATTCCGATATAATCCGCAATCAGCCCGAAAAACAGCGGCATAATTGTGCTGCCTGAATAAGCACTTGCCATTTCTATCCCAATTATTGCCTGGGAGTATTCCTGCCCGAAATTTGCCGGTGTTGAGTGAAGCATCGAAGGAAAGACAGGCGAACAGCCAAGACCGATAACAACAATCCCAACCAGGGCAATGATGCTGCTTTTTGCAGGAATTCCAACCAGGATAATTCCGCAAATAATTACTATTAAACCAATTCTTATAAAAAGCTTATCCCCCACTTTGTCGGCAAAAAAACCACTGACAAAGCGCCCAAAAGTTATTCCAATAAAGAACAGAGATGCAAATCCGGCTGCGATACCGGAAGGTATTCCGCGAAACTCAACAAGATAGCTGCTTGCCCAAAGACCTGCCGTTGTCTCAAGAGTACCATAGCAAAAAAAAGCCAGAAGAACGCATTTCACACCTCTGATATTTAAAACCTGGGTTAGTTTAAGCTTTTTTATTTGTTTTTCACCGTTTGATCCTGGTTTATTTCTTTTACCCCAAAGCGGAAGGCTTGCAAAAATTATTGATGCCAGCACAATCTGAATTATGGCAATAGATTGATAACCTCTCTGCCACCCGAATCCGCTTGTTAAGCAATAACTCATTACATACGGGCCGACAACTGCTCCGACGCCCCAGAAACAATGCAGCCAGCTCATATGTCTTGAGGCGTAATTCAGCGCGACATAATTGTTTAATGCAGCATCAACCGCGCCCGCTCCGAGACCATAAGGAACAGACCATATGCACAGCATAATAAAGGAATTGGAAATGGAAAAGCCATATAATGCAGCAGCTGTCGTCATAACACTGACTGCCGTGATAACTCCGGCCCCAAATTTTCTTGTGAATCTGTCAGACAAAAGACTTGATATTATTGTTCCTCCGGCAATAATCATTGTGATAATACCTGCATATGATATCGGTACCCCAAGTTGGCCATATATAACAGGCCATGCTGAGCCCAGAAGTGAATCCGGAAGACCAAGGCTTATAAATGCAAAATATATAATGATTAGCAATATTGTAAACATCAGGTTACTCCTTGTATCCACGTCTGTAATAAAAAACAGCAAGCTGGGTTCTGTCCCGCAAATTCAGCTTTTCAAGAATTATGCTTATATAATTTCTCACGGTTCCTTCACTTAGATACAATTGTTCTGAAATCTCCCTGTTTGAGAACCCCTCAGCCACTTTTGTCATAATCTCCATTTCTTTCCCGCTTAAATCATAGTCTGAAAAAGCAGGTTTTTTACTTTTAGCTGAGATAGCCGGAAGTTTTTTGACAATTTCATCGCCAAAGACTCTTTGTCCCATGAATACGGCTTTTACCGATGGTGCAATGCTGTTAAAATTTTGCTTTAAAATATATCCTTTTGCGCCGATCTTAAACGCTCTTGCAATATATTCGTCATCTGAGAAGGTGGTCAAAAAAAGAACCCTCGCATTTTTGTCATGGGACAGAATTTCTTCCGCAGCTTCAATTCCAGTCATACCGTCCATTCGTATGTCCATTAAAAGGACATCCGGCTTATACCTTAAATAAAGCTCCACAGCCTGCTGGCCGCTGTTTCCCGTTCCCACTACCTCAATTTCCGGATCTGCTTCAAGGATGGTTTTCAAAGAAGCAGAAACAAGTCTGTCATCATCTATCACTAATAGTCTCATTAGGAATAATCCTCCTTTGCCTTGAGATTCAAAAATCTCTTAAGGATTTTTTATGAACACACCTGTCTTTAACTATTCAGTCTTTGGTACGGAAATGAAAATTTCGAACCCGTTATTCGTAAGTATATTAATATTTCCGTTAAGCGATTCAACCCTGTCTTTCATGTTTTTAAGCCCTATTCCGTCTTCTGTGCTGAATTTCTGAACTGATCCGTTATCTCTTATTATCAGCTGGTATAATGCCGGGTGCTCCCTAAGAATTATTGAAACCCTGTTTGCATCAGAATGCTTAATGACATTGGACAAGGCTTCCTTTATCACAGATATAAATAAATATTTTATTTTCTTATCCGGATTTCCGTTAATTTGATAGTCCAGATTCATTTCGCAAAAGGTAAAACTGTTTGTGATTTCAATAATCTTTGACCGCAAATCCACTGATTCGTCATACAATTGATGGACACTGGCGCGAATGCTGTCCATAGCAAGATTCAACGTGTCTTTCAGATTTATAAGAAGTTCTTTAACTTTCTCATCCCGGTTTATGGTCATTAGTGCACCTGATTGCAAAATTGCACTGGACAATATATGCCCAACGCTATCATGAATCTCCCTGGCTATCCTGTTTCGCTCATTTAACATGGCATTAGCCAGCTCAAAATCCTGTTTTTCAATCAGTTCTTTGTTTTGCTTTTTAAGCCGGATTGACATTTCCCTGGCATCATCAATCAAGTTGTTGTATCTGGCTTTCAGCCTTAATTGTTCTGTTGACCGGGATTTTAATACAACTGATATTAAAAGAACCGTCATAACAAGCAGGGATGTTCTCCAATCAGATGATTTAAAGAATATTAAAAGAGGGATTACGCCTATAATATTCAACATTTGAAACCTGCAATATATCATATCATAAGCAATTAACGGAAAGTAAAATGTCAATTCCGGCACAAAGCATGCCAACAATGAAAAAGAAATGGTTATGAAAACTTTAATCTTCTCCTTGTCAAAATAACTTAGGAAAGATGCAAATATAACAGTAACAAGCATAATAACCACATTAGTGCAGCCCTTTTGCCTGGTAAAATAAAGAATAAGGCAACTGACAAATATTATGGCTTTATCTCTGATACCAAATGTGCTGCGCATTTTTCCTCCATGCAAAGTCGCCAGGATCCTGATCTTAAATTGGGTTCCCCTTTTCCTGCTTAAAATGGCATGTATAAATTGCTCGGTTCAAAATCCGCTTCTTAAGACATAGTTCTTGTTACTTTCCGGTGTCAACACTTTACAAACACATCTTATCATTTTTACAAAACCTATACAATAAATAATAAGAGTTTCGGTAAAGGTCATGACATTTGTCATCACAGATTATGATTCTATTCACTTATGCTTAAATCAATCCCAAAGTATGATTAATATATAAAACGCTTTGGAGGTCATTAGAATGATAATAGGAGTAAATAATCTTGTTAAACGCTATGGTGAGCTGCTTGCTGTGGATCACCTGTCTTTTTCGGTTAAGGAGGGGGAAATATTCGGGCTTCTTGGTCCGAACGGTTCAGGCAAAACAACCGTAATTAATTGTATATTATCTCTTCTTGATTATGACAAAGGTGAGATAGAGATATTTGGCAAGGTAATGTCTCCGGATGCATATCATATTAAACGGGATATAGGTATTGTAATGCAAAACATTGCGGTATATAATGAGCTGACCGTTTACGGAAATATAGACTATTTCTGCGGTCTTTACATAAATGATAAGGCTTTACGCAAAAAACTTGTGGAAGAAGCGATTGAATTTACAGGTCTGTCTGAATTTACAAAATTCTATCCGAAAAAGCTCAGCGGTGGTTTGCTTAGAAGACTTAACATCGCCTGCGGAATTGCTCACAAACCAAAATTGATTATTCTTGATGAGCCCACTGTTGCAGTAGACCCTCAAAGTCGCAATAAAATTCTGGAAAGAATCCGGAAGTTAAATGAACAGGGTTCAACCGTTGTATACACCTCCCATTATATGGAGGAGGTTGAACAGATCTGCACCCGTATTATGATCCTCGACAGAGGTAAGGCTATTGCCACCGGAACAAAAGATGAGCTGAAAGCAATGATCTCCCTTGGTGAAAAAATAACGGTTGAATCTTTTGCAATAACGAAACAACAGCTTTCAGACCTTAGGAAGCTTCCCGGAATTGTATCGGTCGATTACAGGGAAAACAAGCTTGTAATAAAATCCGGGAAAGGAAAGAACAATCTTGAATCGGTTCTTGAATTTTTCAAACGCGAAAAAATACAATTCGGAAAAATATTCTCCGAGCTTCCCACACTGAATGACGTTTTTCTTGAGATTACCGGCAAAGAATTGAGAGATTAAGGGGGGAATTGGATGTTTACGCATATTTTTTTCAACAGGCTTAAATGTCTTTTGCGGGATAAGATGACCATATTCTGGACCATGGTTTTTCCGCTGCTTCTGGCGACATTTTATCAGCTGGCTTTCTCCAATCTGACAGCTAACGAAAAATTTCAACCCGTGAATATTGCCGTTGTCGATGACGAAAACTGGGATAAAAATGAAAACTTCAGGCAGGTATTAAAAGATGTATCAACCGCTGAAGACAACCTTTTCAATTTGCAGGTTATTTCTTATGACGAAGCTGAAAAGCTTCTTCAAAACAATAAAATATCAGGATACATAATTGTGGATGAACCAATTAAGTTAGTAGTAAGCAAATCGGATATAAATCAAAGTATTGTTAAAAGTTTTATTGATATTTACATGCAGAATTATTCGGCTTTCGATAGAATTCTGTCTGAAAATCCTGCAATGCTGAAACAGTTGACAAATAATACGGGCAAAAGGCAAACCTTTGTTTACGAAACTGCTTTTCCAGGTGGTAAGCCGAACTTTGTTGTGAACTACTTTTACTCTCTTATTGCAATGGCTTGCTTTTACGGTGGTTTTTTGGGTATGAGGGAAATCAATGAGATTCAGGCAAATATTTCGTCTGTTGCCGCCAGGGTTAATGTTGCACCGGTTCACAAAATGAAAGCTTTCCTGTCCAGCTCGGCCGCATCTCTTTTGGTACAATATTGCGAAATGCTTATACTTCTCAGCTACATGACATTTATTCTTGGAGTGAGCTTTGGAAATAAATTTGGATACATTTTAATCACAACTTTAATAGGTTCAATAGCCGGATTGTCCTTTGGTGCTTTTATCAGTGCCCTTGCTAAAAAAACCGAAGGGGTAAAGTCAGCTATTTTAATTTTGACTACCATGGTATGCTCATTTCTGTCCGGAATGATGCAACAGAGCATTAAATATAGTATCAGCCGGAATGTGCCGTTTTTGTCATGGATTAATCCCCTGAATCTTCTGACAGATTCGTTTTATTGTCTTTACTACTATGACACATTGTCAAGATACGCGATTAATATAGTTGTTATTATTGCCTTTATCCTTATATTCAGTACAACAACATATTTCATTTTAAGGAGGCGAAAATATGCAAGTCTTTAAACTTTGTATTCAAATTATTAAAAAGAACCTTCCGGTTTTGTCTATATATGTGTTTGTCTTTCTGATGGTTTCTTTAATTGTGTCGGCAAGCATTACTAAAGAACAGCAGAAAATCAGCACATTTAACAGTAGCAAATCAAATATTGCCTTTATCAGCGAGGAAGACACCCCCTTTATTAACGGCCTTAAAGACGAACTCGGAAATATTGCCAACTTTGTTGACTTGCCAGACATAAAGGAAGAATTGCAGGATGCTCTGTTTTTCCGCTCTGTATCCTATATCCTGAGAATACCTGAGGGTTTTACCGAAAGATTCATGAATGGTGATGATGTGACTATAGAAAAGATCGCGGTTCCGGATTCTTTCAGTAATACTTATATTGACATGTGCATTGACAATTACCTTAATATGGCAAAGTTATACGTAACAAGCTTTGACAATATTACACAGGATGAACTTGTTGGGTACTTGAAAAAAGATCTTTCCAAAAATGCTTTGGTGGAAGTAAAAACAAACGGGGAAACAAGTGAAAATCACAGTTACATCAACTATATTTTCAATTACTTCTCATACTCTTTGCTTTCAGTAATAATACTGGGAATGAGCACTCTGATATTAGTGTTCAACAACCGTGATCTGAAGATGCGGAATGGCTGTTCACCCATGAGTTCTGCAAAAATAAATCTGCAATTTGTTCTGGCAAACCTGACTTTTACTTTTTCGTCCTGGGCGATTATGATTCTTCTTTGCCTTGCGGTAAATTTTAAAAATTCCTTTAATATGAATATTGTTTACTTCATTTTAAATTCCTTTATATTTGCTTTTTGCAGCGCCAGTATCAGCTAGTTGATTGGCAATCTGGTTAAAAATGAAAGTTCCGCAGGTGCCGCCAGTAATGTTGTTGCGCTTGGATTAAGCTTTATCAGCGGTACTTTTGTCCCCCAGAAGCTTCTGGGAGAATCGGTGCTGAAAATCGCCAGCTTTACCCCAACCTATTGGTTTGTGAAAGCCAACAACACTATAGCCGAATTAACGCAGTTTGGCTTTTCCCATATCAAGCCTGTTTTATCTGACATGCTTATTCTGGTCTGCTTCAGTATAGCTTTCTTTTCTGTTGGATTGGTTATCGCAAAAAAACGCCGGTACTCCTGATAATGGAACATACCGGTTCAACAAAGCAGAAATAAAGAATATAACAAGGAACAACATAAAAGACAACCCAATAAAGAGCAGCAAAAAGGCAGCGGAGCTTTTTAAAACACCGCTGCCTTTCTCAGCATTTCCCTGTTTTTCTATTTACATTTTCCCTGTTTTATGCAAGAAACATCTTTATGTCATCATCTACATTTGTTATTCCGCCTATGCCGAACTTTTCAATCAGTATATTTGCAACACCAGGCGACAGGAAAGCCGGCAATGTAGGCCCCAGGTGGATATTATTAACACCGAGGTATAACAACGCAAGAAGAACAATTACTGCTTTCTGCTCGTACCAGGCAATATTGTAAGTTTGCTGTTGGCATGCTGGAACACATATTTCCTCCCTATCATATTTAACACTCTCCCATCGTAAAATTTTAGACAACCGAAAACTATTCATTATCTGTATCTGTTACGCATGTCCATTTATGGTCTGTATTTTCTTATTGTTTGCAGGCTTATTATATTACAATGTAAATTAAAATTCGGTATCCATAGCAACGGTTATATATTGAAATAAAACTCAAATATGCGGAAATTGCCAAAGGATATTTATTTGCTTTAAACCGAATTAAATTGTATAATTATTCTTCGGTGCATATTTAAATTTCATAGTATTTACTTAAGGAGAATCGTATAATGAATACACTAAAGAGAAAGGACACATTGATGACCGAAGGGGTTATATGGAAACAGCTTACATTATTCGCTGTCCCTCTCCTCATAGGAAACCTGTTTCAGCAATTCTACAATCTTGCTGATTCTGTTGTAGTCGGAAATTTTGTTGGAAAGGAAGCTCTTGCGGCTGTGGGATCCACCGGAACAATAATTAATACGCTGATTGGATTTTTTCTTGGTCTTTCCATGGGTGGTAACGTTGTTATTTCACAGTATTTCGGGGCTAAAGATGATCGTGGAGTACATGACGCCGTACATACCACTCTGTTTATTACCTTGTCTTTAAGTGTGTTTTTCACTATAGTGGGTTACTTTATGGTTCCCAATATGCTGCGTCTTATGTCAACCCCAAATGATGTTTTTGAAGAGGCAAAGGTTTATCTGCAAATATATTTTATCGGAATTCTAGGCCTTATGGTATACAATATGGGTTCAGGCATTCTCCGCGCGGTCGGAAATTCACGCTATCCCCTGTACTTCCTGATTCTCTCGGCTGCCTTGAATATTATTCTGGATTTTGTTTTTGTGCTTTTATTTAAATTGGGAGTTGCCGGTGTTGCTTACGCAACGATTATATCCCAGTTTATTTCAGCGACACTGGTAATATATGTGCTCAGCCGGGTTGACGGGCCATACCGGATAATTTTCCGTGATATACGGCTTGACCGGGAAATGCTGAAAAAAATTGTAAGGGTTGGATTCCCCTCAGCATTGCAATTATCTCTTACTTCGTTTTCAAATGTCTTCGTTCAATCCTATATTAACTCCTTTGGCTCTTCCTGTATGGCAGGATGGTCAGTATACGGAAAAATTGACCAGTTTGGGTTATTGCCCATGCAAAGTATTTCCCTTTCCATAACAACTTTTGTTGGGCAGAATCTTGGCGCAGGCAATGTAAAAAGAGCTAAAAAGGGCATTAACATAGCCCTGTTAATTTCCATTATATCAACCATATTCCTGCTTACTCCCATAATGATATTCTCCAGGGAACTTGTATGGCTTTTCAACAGGGAAGAAAGTGTAATTCAATATGGAAGCCTTTTCCTGAGATTGATATCACCTTTTTATCTGCTTGTCTGTGTCAATCAGATATACATAGGCTCACTCCGCGGAGCCGGGGACACGAAAGCGCCAATGGTCATAATGCTGTCATCCTTTGTTTTGTTCCGTCAGATTTACCTGTTCATTGTCTCAAGAACCATAGGAACCATCATAATGGTAGCGCTTGGTTATCCCTTTGGATGGCTTTTGTGCAGTATCGCAATTTATCTGTATTACCGCAAAACCCATTGGGAAAGGATATAGAGTCCTTCGCGATACACATTGCCACCGGGAATGAATCCTTAATAGTGGGTTTATAACATTTGTAAATTTAATATTGTTTTCATAAATAGAAGCATAATTATCTGTTTATACAACTATTGTCTAATTTTACACTTGAAGAATTCCCAATCAGTGATAAAATATATTCACTGAGTTTTGCTGCCTTATTTAAATTGTATCATACTGAAACTTCCTGAAAATAAAAATCCTGTTATTTATCTGAGAATAAACACGGGTTTTTTCAGCAACAGTTTCGGGCGCAGGATAAAACCATACAGATTTATATAAAAAGGGGTATGCGTTTGAGAACTATAAATTTATTTAATTATACCATAGCCGCGTTATTTTTTATTTGCTATTCGTACCAGTTATTTTATATTCTGGTTCCGCTTTTTAAAAAGAAAAAGAAACACGGAAGAATAAATCTCCACAGGTATGCTGTCCTCATTGCTGCCCGTAATGAGGAAAAAGTTATTTCCCACCTGATAGAAAGTATCAGGAATCAGACATATCCGTCAGAGCTTATTGACATATTTGTTGTGGCAGACAACTGTACCGACAGCACTGCAATTAAGGCAAGAAAAGCAGGAGCCATCGTTTGGGAACGCTTTGACAATAAGCATATTGGTAAAGGATATGCAATCAATTTTCTTGTGGAGAAAATTGATGAATCCTACCCTGACAGCAAATTTGACGGATATTTTATATTTGATGCCGATAACCTGCTTGATGAAAATTTTATATCAGAAATGAACAAGTCTTTCTCTGACGGTAACCGAATCATCACAAGCTATCGCAATTCAAAGAATTTTAGCAGCAATTGGGTTTCTGCGGGCACTTCATTATGGTTTCTGCGCGAATCCCAATACCTGAACAGGTCAAGAATGCTGCTGGGGACAAACTGTGCAGTTTCCGGGACAGGCTTTTTATTTCACCGGGATATTATCGAAAAAACGGGAGGATGGAAATTTTTCCTGCTTACAGAAGATATTGAATTTACTATTCACAATATAATAGACGGCGAAAAGATTGCCTATTGCGAATCAGCAATATTGTATGACGAACAGCCTGTTAAGTTCAGCCAGTCCTGGACTCAGCGGATGAGGTGGGCAAAGGGCTATCTCCAGGTGTTTGTAAAATACAGCGCGAAGCTGCTTCATTTAATATTCCGCAAAGGAAGCTTCTCATGCTTTGACATGGTTATGACCACAATGCCTGCGATAATTCTTTCAGTTATAGGCGGTATTGTAAATTTATGCGGTATAATTTCCGGGTTGATAATGGGAAAAGAACTGTTAATGCTGCTTAAGCCTTTGTTTGAATCGATAATCGGCGCATATGTAACGTTTCTCATTGTTGGTCTCATTACAACAATTACAGAATGGAAGAGAATATACAGCCTGGCAATAAAGAAAATAATCTATATTTTTACGTTTCCCCTGTTTTGCTTTACATCCATTCCGATATCAATTATTGCGTTATTTGTAAAAGTTGAGTGGAAACAGATATATCATATGGAATCCAAAACTTTGCAGGAAATACGCAAGGCGCAGAATCAGTTTAGCCTGTAAACATATGCGCCCGCCGGTTTTAACATACGGCGGGCGTTTAAATAGCATTTTTTTTACACTTCAGAGTGATTGGAGTTATTTACAGGCTTAGACAACAAAATTCCCTGAGCTTCCATTGGATCATAATCGGTTCAACAAAATCATCTGCCTGCACTTCGACCCTCTTTGAAATTCAGGCATGGCAGAAATTGAGCCTGATTTAATTTATATAACTATTAATAAAGTCCGCAAAGTCCTCGCTTATTTCATACCTGTTTATAAAGCCTATATTCATGTAATACATGGAATCGAAATATAAGCCTTTTTGATTATAAATCCTTACTGTAATAGGGTTTGCCAGTGCATCGGCAGCAGTTCCGCTGCTTGAACCGGATATCTGCCCCTCATCGCCCATATCCATTATAACGCTGGAAGTGCCTGAACTTACCGGAGTATCGCCTGCTGTCGCGTTATGAGCGCTGCCGGATGAAAAGATTGTGTCACTTTCGTCCTGTATGATCAATGGCATGTCTTCTGCAATATCAAACCGGGCTTTTGTCTCGCCCATTGGGAGACGTTGCCCTGATTTCATATAGTCAGGAGCTGACATATCCGGTTCAATGGCATCCGGCGGGTTCATATCCGGTGCTGCAGGATCAGTTTTCACATCTGTTTTTCCTGAATTGGAGCCATAATAGTGGGGCAACCTGGTCTTCCCTGCCTGTTCGTGCATCTTCAAAGGCATTGTTCCCCCGCAGAAAACCATTTTTATTTTTTGCTGTAAGGAAATTATAGGTTAATAAGCCTCCTGCCATAGCAATTCCAAAACCAGCGCGGGAATTGCTTTCTTAAAATAATAAAATGCATAGGCACTTCTCTTTTCTGTTTGCTTTAAAATATTGTTCAACATCCTGTTTTTATCGTTTTCATCAGTCATTATTTGATCAAAGGAAAATTTCAGTTCTTCCCTTCTCATTTAAAATCACTCTCCTCCATTTCCATTCTTAAAAGTTTTCTACCGTTATGGAGATATCCCCTGACTGTGGATGGATCCTTTTTCAATATTTCAGCTATTTCCACAGTGGAATAGCTTTCGTAACAACAGAAGAACTGAAATACAGCTCGAAAATTCATTTAACTTTTTATTCTCCTGGCTGAACAACGGGATTATAATTAGCTTTACCGCGCTGGCGAAAACTCTCATACATGATTATGGAAGCGGCAACTGCCGCGTTATATGACTCCGCTCCGCCAGGCATCGGAATATAAACAAATTCTGTGGCATGCTTTTGTATAAAATCTGAAACGCCTTTTCCTTCATTGCCGATTACCAAAAGAAAATCACCTTCAAGGTTTGTTTCATAACATGGCTTTGCCTCCTCCAGCCTTGAGGCAATAATCCTGAGCCTGTTCTTACGGCAGAATTCCAGCATCTCATTACCATGTATGTTATCAAGAACAGGTATGTTGAAAATAGAGCCCATTGTTGCCCGAAGTGCTTTGCTGTTAAAAACATCAACTGTTCCCGGTCCGGTTAATACTGCGTCAAATCCAAGGGCATGGGCAGTGCGGATCATTGTTCCGGCATTGCCCGGTTCCTGAACTGAATCAAGAAACAGGACTCTGAAACCTTTTTTATATATGAGCTCCGGCATACCGTCGGTAATTCCCACAACAGCAAGTATGCCCTGGGGTGTTTCCGTCTGTGAAATAATCCGGAATAATTCAGGCGGCACCTCAATAATATTTATATCACCGCCTGGGGCAAATTCATTTTTGAACTTCTCAACAGAATCGGAAGATACGCATATCAGTTTTATATCCGCTTTTGAATAAAGGGCTTCCTGAACAAACCGGAAGCCCTCGATAAGAAAACTCCGTTCTTTTCTGCGGTTTTTCTTGTCCCTGAGCGCAAGAATGTCCTTTATTATTTGGTTTTGACGGCTCTTTATAAGCTTCAACCTTAAAAACCACCTTTATCAACGGATTGATAGTCTTCATCCGGTGTTTTACTTCACTTTACTACTACTACAATGTCTTTGGGTAATTCCATTTTTTAAAAATAAAATCACAACGCTGTGCAATTTTCTCCATAAGCCTTGGGTCTATTTGATGCTTATTGGGTTTATATGATTTCTGTGACTCAATGTATTTTTCTATTGCCGGTTTTGCTTTCTCAAACCCCTCAAGGCCAAGCTCTCTGTATATTCTTTCAATATTTTCAAGAGGTCTTTTAATCACATCCTCATAACGCACCTCAACAAGATGCCCTATTGGTATCAATTCCCTTTCCTCAAAATATTTCCTGTACATGTTTTCGTAAATGTCAAACTGGGTTTCTTCGGATTCTTCTTCCGGAATCCTTTCCTGCAGTTCAAAAACAGGGAAAAAGTTATTATAAAGCTTCCTTGTGGAAACATACACTTTGTATGGGTTACGGCATATATGAACAAATCTTGCGTCAGGAAACAGCTCAAGAAGCTGCTTTATTCTGCTCGTGTTGGTGGGGCTTTTTAGTAAAAGTCTTTTCCCTTTTTGCTGCAGTGTTACTTTTTTTATAATGTAAAGATATTTTTCTTTCCATTCTTTAATTTCTGCATCGGTCATGTTTTTAAAATATGCATATTTTTGATATTTATGGTGGTTTCTTGGGAAAAGACATAGATGATAATTGGAAATTGTGGACATATTGGCTATGGCAAACTTCTCTTCCTGGGATGACACCGTATCCAGAGGAACTTTATCCATATGGCGGTTTTTTGGCAGTATTCTTTTAAGAAGCCAATCCAGGATTTTATAGCAGCTTAAAAACATATTCGGTCCAAAACAGTGATTGGCATTTGTAACCGCGAACTGTTCATCCTGGGACATCATATTGACAACATATGTTGTGCCGCTGCGCCAGTGCCCCAGTATAAATACAGGCTCCTTTTCAATTTTTGTATTCTTGATTTTAATATCAAACAGCAATTTTTCAATTGTGCGAATTGGTGTAAGTAAAATAATAACAAGTGTTATATATATAAACTTGGGCAGACTTTTCCAGTAAATCGGCTTGTCCCTGTTTTGCCACAGCAACTTTATCCAGTTCTGTAAAGTGCACCCCAGTAAGAATTGAATGGATAAATCTCTGATATAACCCGCCATTTTCCTCACTCCTTGTAAATTATAATGTGGTATTTTAAGTGATTATTCCGTCATAAGCTATTATAGCAGCAATTATAAAAAAATTATACCTTTGCAGCAGTCTACGGATTAAAATGTTTAATACACTGATGCCGCTCATGGATTCCACGGAATAATACACCCGGGTTAAGACACATACTAAAGATGTACACCCACTCTGTTTTTGTAAATTTTACAATGAAAAAAGCTTAAGGAGTTCCTGATTTAACTTATCCCCATTTCAAAAATAAATACCTCAAGTGCCGTTCTTGCTTCCATCCTGCCTGTTTTAACGGCTAAGTCGGTCTCCATGCATTTTCTTATAAGAGTTTTAAGCTTATCCATGGTGAAAGAAGCAGCCTGCCTTTGGACTTTTGATACTAAAAACGGCGGAATACCAACTGCCTTTGCTGTTTCGGCAGAAGATAACCTTTTTCCTTCCAGTTTCTTCATCTTTAACAGGATTCCCATTTGCCTGCTTACCATTGCCATAATAAACTGAATTGGTTCTTTCATTTGCAGCAGTTCATCAACAATCCGAATGGCCTTTGACATCTGTTTCTGTGAAACCGCATCCGTTAAATCAAAAATCCTGCTTTTTACGCTTTTTGAAACGACTTTCAGAATATCATCCCGGCTTATATGCCCTTTTTCACCGGCATACTGCACCACTTTCTCAATCTCAAGAAGCATAAATGTCATATCCGGATCCACAAGGTCAACAAAAAATCCCGCATCGGATTCGGTGATTTTCTTGTTAAAAGACGAAAAAACCTTTATCACCCATTTTGCAAGAGCTTCTTCCCGCTGCCGGTTACATTCGACTACAATTCCATGCTTTTTTAAAGATTTATACAGAGCCGATCTCTTATCAACCTCAGGCTGAATAAAAATTAAACAAATATAATCCGGCAATGATTCAAAAAATGAACTCCAGGCCTTTTCCTTTGCCTCTCCTTTAAACAAGGTGCTTTCCTTTATTACTACTATGCGTCTGTCTGAAAACACGGGAAAAACTGAAGCCGCGTCAGACAAATCATTCATGGACTGTTTTCCCTCTAAAACAGTATAGTTAAAGGTTCTTGATTCCTTATCCAATAACATGTCCGCGATTTTTTTCTCGTAATACCGAATAAGAAACTGCTCAGGACC
>JAAYGP010000095.1 GCA_012727625.1 Clostridiaceae bacterium | reverse complement strand
GTTCGGGACCAAGAGGCCGCTGGTTCAAGTCCAGTCACTCCGACCAGTATTTTCAAGATACGAAAGCCTTGAGGAATCAAGGCTTTTTTGTTTTTTCTAAAGTCTTCTTTTATGTTTTTTCTAAAGTTTTTTAGGTTAATAAATTCTTACAATTTCGTTTGATTTTTTACCTTACTTTACTTATTACTTTACTTATCAGAATTTATTGACTACAGTTTTTAATAATTCGCTTCGCTTGTTGGAAGCATCTCTTTTCATTTCCCCGTTTACGTGTCCGTATTTGTCAAGAGTTGTTTCAAAGCATCCAAGCTTATCATTGTAGAATTTTTGCAGATCACAAGTCTGTAACTGCATAAGCTTAATACCGCCAATCTTAGAAACAATGTGCAATCTTATCATGGCTTCATAGCTTGGCCAGGTAGTGTTATTTATTGATTGTGCAATAAACAGAATATAACTAATATGACTGAGGCATAGTATACTATGGCAAGAATTAAACTTTATAGATAATATGGAATACGTGTTGGTTGGTTTATCTTAGTATAATTCAAGAAGCCCGTCACGCTGCATTTTTCTCTCTGCCGAACGTAATAGAAATTGCCCAAGAAAATGAACAATTAAAACAGATACTATAAGTATTACTGCTCCAAATCCAAAAGGCAGAATTGGTGATATTTCGGGAAGACTACTACGGACACTGTCAATTGCCCAGGTGGTTGGACAAATATAACAGATATACTGCATAAATTTTGGCAGTGAGCGAATCGGTATTACGAGACCAGTTAATAACTGAAGAAGAAATGTTAAAATATTTGCAAGGTCGCCGACTTTTTTATATACCAGAGATATGGAGGTAAAAATTAACCTCCATACTATCTATATACCGGTTGCTATCATGATCTATATAAAAATATATCAGACAGTTCCTTTTCTCTGTATGTTATACTGCTATATTCACATACCAGTTCGTTGCGAATAATTTCTATGTTACCCAGCAAATTCTCAGTTAATATGTTTACATTATCGTCAAGGAATATGATTTTCAATGGCTTTAAACGTTCCGCAGCCCACTCAGCTATTTTATCTGCCTGTAAAGACTTCCTGTTTTCCAATAATTCTTAAATGAGTTAATTGACAAAGTAAATGCAACCGCTTAGAAGATAAACGGTTGCATTAAGTTGCGTTTTGCAGTTATATCCCGGCGAATAAATTTTATAAAGGAATAAGGGAATTATATTCCTGTTTTAAATTATGGAAGTCCGCATTGGGCAACGATATTATTAGCATACTTTTACTGTACTTATGGCGGTAAAGTGAAAGAAAGCAGGAATTATTTTTTTCATGAAATTACCGAAAGGATGATTACAAAAATAAATAAAACCTGTATAATAAAAGCGATGGTGTATCTTGCTAAAGTATCTTTTGGAGGGATGTGTATGGCATTTTTCGATAAGCTGAACAGTTTCGCTAAAAACGTTGGTGACAAAACAAAGGAAGCAATGGAGATTTCCAGGTTGAACACAAAAATCAGAACTGAAAAGGCGGCCATAGAGGCTGCATATAAGAAGCTTGGTGAACATTTTTATGATAAACATACTGCCGGAGAGGTTTATGACGAAGCGGCAGAAGAAATTTTCGCAGCAATTGATGCATCAAATTCCGCTATTGCCGATCTGGAAGCCGAAATCGCAAGAATCAGGGCCGAAAGAGAAGCAAGCAGAGCAGCGGCACCAGCACCGGCTTCTGCACCAACGCATAGCATTCCTGCAGGAACACCTTGCCCTGCCTGCGGGAAATTGATCCCACCCGGAGCTAAATTCTGCGGTGGATGCGGAAACAGTGTCGCGTCTGAGCCTGAACACCCTGTTCAGGATAACCTGGCTTGTCCGAATTGTGGCAAGCTGAATCCATCGGGAACAAAATTCTGTGGTGATTGCGGAACAATGCTTGAGGGTTTACAGGTAGACAAACAGCAGGAAATTAAAAAGACGGAAGAGCCGGAAGAACCGGTTAAACAAGAAGCACCGGAAGCATCGAAAGAGCCGGATAAACCAGTAGTGCCGGAGGCGCCGGATATACCGGAAACATCGGAAGAGCCGGATAAATCGGAAGAACCATTGGAACCTGCTGAAAAAGTATGCCCGTCATGCGGCATTGAATTACCGGACGACTCTAAATTCTGCGGTAATTGTGGAACAAAAATTGAATAACATAGAATTGAGCGCTTGTGATTATAAATTCATTACACAAGCGCTCTATTATCTAATCAGGATATCCCTCATGTCATGCGCTTACCTTTTTACGGTTGACTTTCAGCATAATCATTAACAGAAGAATAAGATAAATAATCTGCAATCCAAGGACCACAAACAACAATGTATCTGATTTTGGAGCCATGCCGATAAGTACAAGCATGGGAGCACCCAAAGCTATGGCGAAGCTGCTTCCTGTTAACAGATTATTTGCCGCAGGCGTTTTAAACGACGGATCAATTTCCCTTAGAAGGAGTATACCGGAGCTGATAGTGCCGGTAAGCATGCCATACATTGAAACCAATCCCTCATGTTCATACGTTGGGTATAGCTTTTTGCATATCCATTTCAAATAGATAAAAGTTACAACACCTCCGGCAATTGATATTATAATAAAGGGAATCCACAAGCCTTTTAATTCCCTGAACTCTATTGAGGCAATTCCGGTTATTATCATAAAATCAAAAAACAGGCCGGATATTCTGGAAAGCAAATAGTTATTTTGATATTGCCGTGTCATTAATTTCGCCTTTTTCAGCCATCCAATGACAGAGCGGCAGGCTATGGCCAGCAATGATCCTATTATAAAATTAAACCCCCAAATTAACGGTGAGAGCAATTCTGAAAGAGCCGGAACATTTTTATCAAGGAATGATGTTGCTCCTGAAGAAACCAGGTAAGTGAATAAATAAACAAAAAGAACCAAGGCAAACTGAACAGATAACCGGTCCACAGATTGGGAAATGGGAATTTCATTTTTCCCCTGAAAATCCTCAACTGTAACAGAGCCCGACACATATTCCGTATCCTGAATTTTAACCTTGTTTTTTTTGTCCAGTATATTTATATATATAACACCTACTATGCAGGCACATAAAAATCCGGCTGCTGCAATAGACAAACCGAAGGACTGACCTCCCACAAAACCCAACTGTTCATATGTTGATCCGACATTGTTTGCCTGGCCCGGCCCCTGTCCATAACCCATCGGCAATAAAATACCCGATGCCTTAAACAGACCTGGCACTATCGTATACGCAAGAATAACGGATATAACAATTCCAAGAATCCCCTGGACCAGATAGGTGCTGACTATTAACGCCCCGCTTTTAAAACTTATTAAACTGCCTTTATCATATTCTTCATTTTTAACAGGTATTCTAAGTGAGAGAGCAATAAAACCAATCGCTATGGAATGATACGTTACAATTTCCAGAAACCGGGCGTCAACAGGCCAAATATTGAGATATCTTATAAAGAGAACCAAAAAACCTGCGAGAACCGCTGTGGGAACCATTGCCTTTCTTATGAAAATAATCTTTCTCCGAAGTACATTTGCTGCAAGCATACTGCCGGCAAGAATGCCAAACTGAATTATAACATTCCATAATGAAGTGTTAGCCGCTGAGAAATCCAATGATAATCACTCCTTTGTTTGTAATCAAAACAATCTTAAGTCCTTTATCTTATTTATCATTTATATCTTCCGGGACTTAATTTTTTATTGCAGTACAATATTAAAAATATAAGTCATTATAGCATTAATTTATGAGTAAATACACTTGCATTTACTTGGTTCCTGAAACTTAAACTGTTACATTACTGTTCACAGGTTCTGTTAAAAGATATTGTGCAATACTAGTAAACTTTAGCGGAATGAAGCTCTTGTATCCGCTATTGCACAATATCTGACCTGATCAGTAGCTTAACTGGAGTGTAAAAAGTAAAACTGTTACTCCTTGTATATTTCAAAGCCGACTGCGCTTTTTCTGATTTTTACTCTTTCCCCTCCTTTTATTTTCATACTGCTTATATATTCTTCAGGTATTTTTATTCTGCCTTTGTTGTCTATAACCCCGTATTCCTCATGGGAATCGTTGGCGTTATCCAATTCGTTCAGTCTTTTTTTGTAGTCATCTCTCTTGAGCATTTCACTACCTATCATACCGTCACTGATCGATATTACGCGGTTAACCATCGAGGATATTTTCACGTCATGAGTTACAATTACAACAGTAACTCCAAGCTCTGAATTGAGTTTTTCAAATAATTCCATTATTCTGTATGTTGTTTTGGTATCTACAGCTCCTGTCGGCTCATCAGCAAGAAGCAGCCTGGGATTATTCGCCAGCGAAATTGCAATTGCAACCCGCTGCTGTTCCCCGCCTGACAATTGTGTCAGCTTGCTTTTGTATTTCCCTTCAAGGCCTACCAAATCGAGAAGATACCTTGCTTTTTCCTTTCGCTCTTTTGCGCCTGTAATCATCATGGGTACCTGTACATTCAGCTCAGCAGACAGATACGGAATAAGATTTCTGGCCTTATTCTGCCATACAAAACCTATTGTTTCCCTGTTATATTTCATAAGCTGCCGATCGTTAAACTTTAAAAGGTTCTTCCCGTCAACATAAATTGAACCTGCCGATGGTCTGTCCAGACCAGCTATTATATTTAACAGGGTTGATTTACCGCTTCCGCTTTTTCCTATAATGGCGGTCAGTTCACCTTTCTTAATGCTCAGATCAAGACCCTGCAGCGCAACAACCTCAGTCTCTTTTGTTTTGTAAATCTTAACAAGATTATCACATACAATCATCATCTCTTCATCAGGCACTGTATATCACCCCGTCCTCCAACGTATAAATTTTGTCGGCAACATCCATAATGCAGGGATCATGGGTACACATAATAACAGTGATATTCTCCTTTATTGCAAGATCCTTAAACAATTTCACCACCCGAAGTCCCGTATTTGTGTCCAGCTCAGCGGTAGGCTCATCAGCCAGAAGCAGCATTGGCTTGTGGGCAATAGCTCTTGCAATGGCGACCCGCTGTTGCTCTCCGCCCGACATTTCACCAGGATAATGTTTCAACCTTTTTTTTAATCCGACAAATTCAAGGCATTCCTCAGCCCTTTTTTTTCTTTCCCGTCCCTTGTACTTCGATATTCTGAGAGCAAAATCGACATTTTCAAATGCGTTCATGTTGGAAACCAGCGCCACGGATTGAAAAACAAAGCCCAGTTTCTGCCTGCGAAGCGCATCTCTTTTACTCTCCGAAAGTCTTGTTATATCAATCCCGTCAAATATCACGCTTCCGGAATCCGGTTTATCCAGTGCGCCCAGGATATTCAGCAGGGTAGTCTTCCCTGAACCGGACGGCCCCATCAGAACGTTGAATTTTCCCCGTTCGGTACTGAGGCTCACACCTTTAAGCACATTCACAACGGTGTTTCCGGATTTGAAAGATCTGTTTATGTTCACTGCCTGTAATATACTCATTATGAATCCTCCCCCATCTTGATAACCTGATGCACATTAATCCTTCGCACCAGGAAATATAAAATTGCAAGTCCCGTTACCAGCATTGCACCGGTTATTCCAAGAACTTTTATATAATCCGTATACTCCGCGGTTATTTTAAATGGAGGCACCTGCTGATACGCAGAATAGACCATTTCAAGCAGGGGAATAAATATCAGGCTTGCAATGCTGCCCAGAACCACCCCTATTATTATGGATACTACTGAAACCAGAAATTGTTCAGTGAGCATAATGAGTGTTATACTTCTCATAGGCATACCCATGGCACGGAAGATTCCAAACTTAAGGGATTTTTCCCGGATTGAAAGAATCCAGAATATTACAAATCCTATGGCCGCAATACCCATCGTCACAATAAAACACATTGTCAAAACTCCGTTTGTTCCAAGAAGTATGGGATCATTTTTTTTCTTTATGATTTCCTGTGAAGCATAATCAACCCTGTCCACTCTCAAATTAAGTGATGTAATCTGATCATTTATTTCCCCGTCCGTAACACCTGGTTTTTTCTTAAGCCATATTTCATACGGAACAGGAGGCAGCTTTTTCATAACATAGCTGTGGTTTATAACAGCAAAATGGTTCTTATTCATGGTAGCTTCATCAGAATATATATTACAGTCAGGGAAATAATCAATAAAGCCGTAGACGGTGAAATCCAGGGTTCCACCGTTTCTCAGCGTTATTGAAACCGTGTCCCCCTCCCTTATTCTGAATTCATCCCGGATACTGCTTGACAGAAGTACCGCTTTAGGTGCTTTTGTCAAAATGTTAAGATAATTGTTAAGGTGATAGGGTTTTAACAAATCATTTCTGAACCAGGCGGTTTTACCGAATTCGTGAGGAGTAATTCCCATTACCTTTATGTTCCTGATTCTTTCTCTGCCGCTCGTAAGTGTTGCCAGTTTGTCAACCAAAACCCTTGTTATGCTCTCGTAGCCATTAATTTTAAGATACTGGTCATATGGCGGTTCAATATATACTTTGGGTCCGATGTCAGATTCGATATCGTCAACAGGGATTGCAGGTATAAAATCAACGGATTTGTTAAGGTTGTTATAGGGTTCGATAACAACATCGGCTCCGTTGTTGTACATAACTTTATCAATTACATTGCTGTTTATTGTCCTGGCTTGATTTGCATTCATGATACCAAATGAAAGTGACAGAATTATAAACAGCATTATCGACTGCTGATTTCTGTCCGCCCTGCTGACATTAATAAGGGAAAAATAAGCAACGGGATTCCACCACCGGCTTCCAAGCCTGAAAATCAGCCTTATCAAAAGCGGATATAAACGCAGAAACATAAGGCTTATGCCAAGAATAAAGAAAGTTGAGATGAAGAACAAAAGCGGATCAACACTGAGATCAGTTCCGGACAGACCTGATAGTCCCAATATATCCCTGCGCATTTTAAACTGATAGTACCCATAGCCGCACAGCGTAAGTACAAGAATATCCAGATAGAATTTCTGCCAGAAAGGCTTACCGGAATCCCCGGTAAGGCTCCGTTTGTATTCAACTATGCCTGTAGTGCTGGCTTTAACGACAGGAATCAGCATAAACAGCATGAATATTATCCCTGCCGCCATTGAGTACGCATATGTTTCCCTTGTTATGACAGGCTCCAGGGCTTTCCGGCCCACAAATTCCAAAAAGCCGTTGGATGAACCTAAAAAGCGGCATATGTAATATCCTGTAAAGGGGCCTGCAAAAAATGATATGGTTGCCAGAATAATGCTTTCCATCAAATAAAGAAGAAAAACCTGCAGCCGTCCCGCGCCCCTGCTCTTCAGAATCGCGATTTCATTTCCGCTGTTTCTTACAACCAGACCTGAAATCATCATTGTATAGAAGCAAATAATAAGCATCATCGGAATGGTAAGAATCCACAGCGTTATTTTCAGCTGAAGCTGCCTGCCTTTATAATTTTCAAGAACAGTTATCAGTGGGAAATATATTCTTACAGAATTTCCGTTTTTATCATTCCACCTGTACTGATTTTCAGAAATCTCAATAATTTTATCCACATCATCTATATTTACCGCACGATAATCATAGAAACAGACGTTTTCCATGCTCTTAATCGTTACTTTCTCGCTTCTCTCCATCAATAAATCAATTTGTTCCCCGCTTAAAAGGAGAGATTCCTTTAGATTCCTGTATCTTCCCCCGCTCCAGTACAGTGAATTGGTATCCTTTACTGTGAACACCCCGACTACTTTGAATTTAGCTATTTCAATCTTTTCATCATTGAAAAAATCCGTCCAGACAAAGGTATACACCTCATTCTGAAGCAATTGCATCTCATTTATGCCTTCAAGTGAAACGGCAACCTCAAATACATCGCCCACAGGGTATTTTTCCGGTAAACGTCCATGCAAAAGTTCAATATTTTGCTCATAACCGGAAATATAAACAGGATATCCTCTTATTCTCTGCTCATTGAAATAATGATCTTCATCCCGGTTTATAATAAGAGCATTCAATTGGGTTTGGGTGAGTATTCCCTCAACAGGAAGGGCAAATCCGGTAAATAATTGGTTATGGATTGTTTCTTTTATCCTATCCGCTGTCTCCTTATTGAAAAAACCTGACCCGGCCATGTCAACCCTGTAGGTACCTGGTGAAACTATTTTTTCCACATGGTAATTTTCCAAATCACTTGTTAATACTTTCTGCAAAATAGCTTTGGAATACAGAGGTATGGATGATAAAATGCCGCACGCGGACAAAGCCCCAATGAGAAGGCAAAAAAAAAGCCATTTATTATTTATAATTTTCCTGTATAAAAACTCAAGCATATTGACCCCCTAATCCAATATAACCAATTCTCCGGGTAAAATCCCTTCAATAATCTCCACTTCTGTTGATGTCTGAACTCCTGTTTTGACATACTTTTCAACTCTTAATCCGTCCTCAAGAACATATACCAGGTTTTTGCCCATGTAAGATCTTAAGGCTCTTTTTGGAATAATAACAGCATTTTCACTGAAATCCCGAACAAGCCTGATTGACGCTCTGTCTCCCTTTTCAACCCCCGCAGGCAAAACTTCCGGCTTTATGAGCACTGTATCCTTATATTTTTCATATTGCTCATAGGGTACACTGGTCGGAGTTAAAACAACCTCTCCCTGATATGTTTCCTTGTTTATGGTCAATTCCACCTTCATGCCAAGCTTAAAGTCACTGGCTGAATCCCCCTTGTATTCAAGGTGCAAAACAGTTGGATCAGCAATTGTAACAACAGTTGTATATGCATCAACCATATCCCCTTCCTTGATGTTCGAAATGTAAGTTACAATCCCGCTGACCGGGGAAACCAGTTTATTCAGTTCCAGCTCTTCCTTAAGTTGTTTAAGCTTAAGTTCTGCCAGCGCAAGTTCATTTTTCTTTATTTCAACCTGATTCAAATAGTTAAGCTCTATCTTTTCAACCAAAACCTGCTGGTTTTTCATTTCCTCAAAAACTCTTTCGATTTCATTTGCTGTATAAACTTCGGTTTTTTGCCTCATACTCTGATATTTATTTTCCAATGCCTTTAGTTTATCCTTTGAGGCATTTATTTCAATTTCCGCCAACTGTTCTGTATAAAGGCAGTCCTTTATCCTGGAATCCACAAGAATACTCTGCTGCTCTATTTCCCGTTCCAGGTTGTCCGTCAGAAGTTCAGCCACCACATCTCCGGCTTTAACGGTATCCCCCGGTTTTACATGGACAGCTTTCATCCTGCCTCCCCTGTAACGAAAAAATAAGTTTTCATGCATTATGGGTACAAAATATGCTGAGCGCTGAATGCTGTCTTCAATATACCCAACCCTTACCTCATCAGTCCGGTATGTGATCTCTTCAGGTTCCTCCAGCGGAGGTGTTAAAACATCCTCTTCCATTGGGAATAAGCTGCATCCGTTTATAAGCAGAATGGATACAGACAAAGTAATAATTAACAAAACCTTTTTACAATGTGATTCCATCATATCCTCCCGAATTTTTTTCTTTAATACAATTTTATCGCCATCCCTGGCATATTGACCCCAAATTATGAGGTCCTGTTTTTGTAACTGTATCACCCTGATTCAGTTACTTATAAGGCCGGATATTGTGCAATAACGAAAACAAGAGCTTCATTCTGCTAAAGTTTCCATCTATTGCACAATATATTTTAACAGAACATGTGAACAGTAACCTGTTTTTGTCCTCGCATGCCCTGTTTTATGAATATTGTGTGTTTTTTGGTTGTCCTGGCGAAATAGGCTTGGAGCCTATGCTTCATGCTGCTTAATCAAGGGTTTATCTCTGCTTTATCTACCTTAGTTGTATGGAAACCGTATAATGCGCCTTCGGTAAGTCTTGAAATAAGAACAGGTTAAACAAAAAAATTTGCCAGCGTCATGGATAAAACAGAAATCACAAGAATTATTGATATAACTGTTATGAATCGTCTTAGTGGTCTTTTGCGCGAGCGCTTCTGAAACTGTCCGTCCTGAGGGTAACAATATGGATTTGCATTCATAAGCATCCTCCTTGAAATTGATGCGTGAGCATATAAACCGGGGTAAACATCGGAGCATATATCTACGTTTTTTTGTGTAAATCCTGACTTTATTTGAAACATGAATCATGAAATAAATATACCATAAAGAGATTACAATATAAAGTATTTTATTACATTCCCCAACAAATGAACTGAAAACAATAGAACCTGAATCAGGTCGGGGTGTGAACAGTTACTATAAACTCAAAGTACTGAACTGAAATTTATTTTTAACTTTGTTTTCAAGTTTATGGTATGCTATAATGAAATCAGATTATTATGGCACTAAATTTTTATAAAATTGTTGAGGATATCTGTTAATTGCAAAATAAAATTCCCCACTTTTGCAAAATATGGACTGGAAAATATACCAGCAATTAACAGCATTATAATTGTATTTTCAATCATGTCAAGGATGCGCTAACGCTTACCCTTACGGGCTTTGTCCTTGACATGATTTTCAAATACAATTGCATAAAACTTGACTTGCCTGGCAAAAATGCTGGAAATTTTTCGTTGCAGTTTTGGGGAATTTTATTTTGCAATTAATATATCTTATAGAGCAATAATCTATATAATAAATATAATAAAAAATGGAGGATATATATTATGAATAAAATATTTATTGGACTTTTGTTGATCTTCCTGAATTTTAACTTGTTTATTGGCAACTCAAAGATTGGACTGATTCCTGACTTCATCGGATACATAATTATGATAAAAGGATTAACTGAAATGTCGGGGGAAAATCCCTTTTTCCTGAAAGTCAAGCCTTTCGCGGCTGTCATGGCTGTTTATGCCGGAATACTGTATTTTTTGGATATATTGGGCATATCTGTTTCATTGGGTATTTTATCCTACATCCTTGCCGTTATATCCACTATCATATCATTATACATCTCATATAATATTGTTTTGGGTGTAAAAAAGCTTGAAGAAAAATACAACGCATTTTTAAACTATCACAATTTGAAATCCGCATGGACACTGCTTGCGATTTTCAACCTTTTAGCATATATATCACTGGTATTTCCGATACTGGCGTTAATCTTTATAATCCTGGTCCTTGTTGCAGGAATCCTGTTTCTTGTTACTTTCAATAAATCAAAGAACCAGTATTATAAAATTTTCCAGTCAGCTTAATAAGGGCAGACGCTGTTCAAATACGCCTTTGAGGGGGGTAACCCCCCTCACATTCACAGGAATAAATTTTCCGGCGTATTTCAGGTTCACTGTAGTTTCCTTATAGTTTGGCAGCGGCTTCCTTATCCAGAATAACAGTAGCCTTTCCTTTATAAAGCTGTATCGCAGAAGCTGTTACATCGGTTGTGACCGGACCTTTCAGGGCTTTTGCCACAATGTCGGCCTTTTTGCTTCCATTTGCCAGCATAATAATGGTTCTTGCCTCAAGGATAGTTGCAATACCCATCGTTATAGCATAACGGGGCATCTGTTCTCTTGATATACCGGCTTTTTTGTAAAATGCCTCGTAATTGTCATCAAGTGTTTGCTGTGCCAGGGCTTCTACCCTTGTCCTGGATGTGAAGGATGATCCCGGTTCGTTAAAAGCCCAATGTCCGTCGCCACCGATTCCAAGTATCTGAAGATCAATTCCTCCTGCCTTTTTAATTTCATCTTCATACAGTTTGCAATATTCCTCCGGATCCTTCGTTAGTCCGTCAGGAATGTGGATATTCTCCTTCCTTACATTAATGTGTTTGAAAAGTTCTTCATGCATAAATCTAGCATAGCTCTGGTCAAGGTTGTATGGCTTTGATAAATCTATTCCAACTCCCAGGTATTCATCAAGATTAAAGGTTTTTACCTCTGAAAAATCAAGGCCTTCCTCTTTATGCATTCTGATTAGCTCCTTATAGGTGCCAATTGGTGTGCCGCCGGTTGCAAAACCTATTACACAATCAGGTTTACTCCTTATTAATTCTGCTATCATACCAGCCGCATGTTTGCTCATTTCATAGTAATTTTCCCTGACAATAATATTCATTTCCATCCTCCTCGTATAATACATTTGTAAATACTTCTATTCAATATACAGTTAATAACCGGATATTGAATAGTTAACCCGTTAAATTCCATATCAATATTAAAGCTTATTCTTTAATATATCAATATCTATAAATCAAGCAACAGATATTTAGTTACCGTTCACACCCGAATTCAGTTAATGATCAGGTAAGATATTGTGCATATAGAAAGAAATTTTAGCGGAATGAAGCTTAGAGCCGGTGGCGTACTTTCACCAGGATCCTTTTATTTGCATAGTACGATAAATTCCTTTGCACTTTCTGTCAGAAATTTATTCCGATGATAAATAACGGAAAAACTTCTTAAAAACCGTATCCCTTTTATCTGAAACTGACTGATTTCTTTTCGTTCAAGGGCGTCCTTTACCAGTAAATAGGGCAGAACAGATATACCTAAATTTGCTTTTACCGTCCTAACAATCGCCTGAGTGCTGATACTCTCCCAGGCAGGCGTAATTTCCAATCCGTGCATTGTCAATGTACTGTCAAAGATTTCACGCCCGGCGCTACCCGCTTCCCTTAAAATAAAATTTTCACCCTGAAGCTTTGAAATCTCAATATTCCTCTGACCTGCAAAGGGGTGATGGTTTCCGCATATCATTACCAATTCATCTTCACGGAACTTATGCGCTTTAATGTATGAGCTGTGGACAACACCCTCAATCAACCCGATATCGATCTTATTGGTCAAAATATACTGTTGAATTTTTTCTGTATTATTTATGAATACCTTAACACCCATCCGGGGATGTTTTTTCTTAAATTTAATTATATAGTCGGGCAATAAATAATTCCCGATGGTAATGCTTGCTCCTATACGGATGGTTCCCATTGCGTCAAAGTTTTTAATTTCCTTTTCCATATCCTCAAAAAGTGCCACAATATGTGTTGCATACTGGAGAAAATTCTTTCCGGCCTCTGTAATATGGAGTCTTTTTGCTATGCGATCAAATAGCTTTATCCCATAATAATTTTCAAGTTCTGATATAGCGAGACTAACAGAAGGCTGCGCAATATACAGCTTTTCTCCGGCTGCGGTTGCACTGCCGGTTTCACATACAGCAACGAATATTTTAAGATGTCTTAGTGTCATTGGACTCTCCTTATTATAATAAAAATTTTATGAACTATATATTATAATACTATTTCACTTATATTTTTTCAAATTATATAATAAAACATAAGGGGGCTAATGATTTGTCAAATAAAAAACATATCTACAGAAAACTGTTTACTTCTACCTTTTATTTGAGTGCTTTCACTTTTGGGGGAGGATTTGTTATTATCCCTTTGATGAAAAAGAAATTTGCAGATGATTTACCATGGGTTGAAGAGGGTGAAATGTTGAACCTGGCAGCTATTGCGCAATCTTCTCCGGGAGCGGTTGCAGTCAATGCCGCAATATTGTTGGGGTATCGTGTAGCTGGTATACCAGGCGCCCTGGTAACTATTTCGGGAACCATTCTGCCACCGTTTATTACTATTTCCGTAATTTCCTTTTTTTACACTGCATTTCGTGACAACAATGTGATAAATGCAGTTTTAAAAGGAATGCAGGCAGGTGTTGCCGCAGTAATTGCGGATGTGGTTTTGAACCTTGGCAGCAAAGTTTTGAAGGAAAAGGATACTGTCTCTGCTGCTATCATGGCAGGAGCATTCATCACCACATTTTTTCTTGATATTAATGTAATATACATTATTTTAGTGTGCGGGTGTATAGGTGCCGTAAAAATTTTTATTCAAATGAAAAAGGCCCGGAAAGATGGTGATTTTCCATGATACTCACAAAACTTTTCTGGAGCTTCTTTCAAATTGGATTGTTCAGTATTGGCGGCGGCATGGCTGCAATGCCGCTAATACAAAACCAGGTGGTAGATCTGCATCACTG
>JAAYGP010000094.1 GCA_012727625.1 Clostridiaceae bacterium | reverse complement strand
TTGGAGCCCTGTTTCCTGCCATAAAAGCCATGGGAGAAAAGCACACTGATAAAATTTTTTATCTGACAGCAAGGAACACCGCCCAGTCAATTGCCATGCAGGCTTATGAAATGATGTCTCGTGCCGGTTTGCTTATAAAAACCCTTCAGATAACCGCCAAGGAAAAGGTCTGCCTGACCCCCGGATCAACCTGCACACCGGAGAATTGCATATATTTATCGGGATATGATGAAAAAGCGGGAAAAATATTATCCGGGCTTTTTAAGGAAACTGACTGTTTCAGCAGGGAATTTATTGAAAACGCCGCGCGTGAATATAATATATGCCCTTTTGAATTATCCCTTGACCTTAGTCTTAAGGCGGACTTAATTATATGTGATTACAATTATGCCTTTGATCCGCGTGTTTATCTTAAGCGTTTTTTTCAGGAAAGAACCGGTGAAAAAATATGCTTACTGGTGGATGAAGCGCATAATCTTCCGGACAGGGCAAGAGAAATGTATTCCGCCCAAATAAAGCGTTCCCAATTAAGGATTATGTACCGGAACATTAAAATTGCGCTTCCCTCTGTCGCAAAGGAACTTAAAAAGTTAAGAACGGAGTTTTTAAAATATATAGGGCAGTTGCCCGGGCTTTGGGACAGCAGCAGTTTACCATGGGCCTGGAGCGTTTCTGAGCCGCCTGAGAGTATTATCAGTCCCGTGGAGAAGTTTTTATACTCCGCTGAAAAAATATTTGAGGATGAAACACCGTATCCTTTTAAGGAGGAACTTTTTTCTTTCTTTTTTGATTTGGCACACTTTATTAAAATATACGATTTGTTCGCCGGCAACTACACAACTTTTATATATCGGGAAAAAGGTGATATAACGCTAAGGCTGTTTTGCCTTGATCCTGCGCCCATGCTGAAAAAACGTATGGATGCTGCAAAAAGCACAATCCTTTTTTCTGCCACTTTATCCCCTCCTGCCTATTTCAAAGAGGTTTTAGGATGTGATGAGAACACAGGGTTTCTGATGCTGCCCTCACCTTTTCCGCGCGAAAACCTGTATCTTTTCATAGAAGACAGCATATCCACAAGATACAGGCACAGAGAAGGCACAGTATCTCGCCTGGTTAAATTCATCCATGACATAACAAGCATTAAAAACGGCAACTACCTTGTATTCTTTCCTTCTTTTTCGTATATGCGAAATGCTGTTAAAGAATATCAGGATATGTTTCCTGACGATAAATTAATTGTTCAGGAAATAAACATGGATGAAAATCAGCGTCAGGCTTTTCTCGGGAATTTTTCGGCATACAATGAAAGCTCACTTATTGCTTTTGCCGTTATGGGAGGAATATTCAGCGAAGGAATCGATCTGAAAGGTGAGCTTTTATCCGGCGCAATTGTTGTCGGAGTGGGACTTCCACAAATATGTCCCGAAAGGGATATAATAAAGGAGTATTACCAGGTTAAAACCGGCAGGGGTTTTGATTTTGCATATACCTATCCGGGCATCAACAAAGTGCAGCAGGCTGCGGGACGCGTAATACGCTCGGAAGAAGACAGGGGTTTTGTTATTTTAATTGATGATCGTTTTGCAACTCCCCGTTATATAAAAATTCTGCCGCATGAATGGTTTCCTTTAAAAACATCAAGGGAGCAAATTAATCTGCCCCTTGACTTACAAAATTTCTGGGATGCAGGCACCAGTTAAGTAACCTTAAAAGCGGGAAACAAATATCATAACGCAATAACAGGAAAGACTGCATTAAAGTATTAATGGCTTTCTTCCGGGCTACCATTCCCTACTGCGCAATAACAAGAGGAACATTTCCTGTCATTGCGGCAGCAAGCCTTCTTTCAACTTCAACCCAGTTTATCAGATTCCACCAGGCATTTACATAATCTGCGCGTCTGTTCTGATAATCAAGATAATATGCGTGCTCCCATACATCGCATACTAAAACCGGTATTCCGCTCCACTGCGTCAGATTCTGGTGTTTTTCCGCCTGAAGTATCTCAAGTCTTCCCCATGATGGCTGCCAGGTCAGAATACCCCATCCTGAGCCTTCAACCTTTTCTGTCGCCTGTATAAACTGATGTTTCATTGCTTCAAAATTTCCGAAATATTGGTTGATGTGGCGGATTGTATTATTGCCGGGTCTGCCCCCCGTACCCTGCGGGGCCATTACTGTCCAGTAAATACTGTGCAGTATATGCCCTGAACCGTTGAAAGCAAGTTCATTTTCCCAGTATTTTATATACTCCATATCATTTCCCTTTCGTGCTTCCACAAGATATAGCTCAGCTCTGTTTAAACCTTCAACATACGCCCTGTGATGCCTGTTATGATGTATTCTTAAAGTTTCTTCACCGATAACCGGCTCCAGCGCGTTATAACTGTAAGGAAGATCCGGCAGTCTGTGCATTCCGGGCATAATGTATGCCATTTTATCACCTCCCCGATAATCTTTCAAAATCTCCTTTTTCTCACTCATTTTAAGAATTTCATCATTTCAGAATAAGCCTCCTCTTTTTGTTGCCGCAACGTGTGTCTGAATCTGAATACACATAAAACAGTTACATGCTCAGGATATACCATGCCTGCCGTTTGAGGATTTAGTTAACATAATCTTGTCTATTCATACTATGCACAAATTCAGAATTTGTTCACATTTTAAATAAGAACAGAATTACGTAAAAAAATCCCGGATTCATTGACATACTTTCTACATCAATGACTCCAGGATTGATATGTATCGGCTTAAAAAGCTGCCACAGGCTTTGTATTGCCTGATTACACAACTTATCGTTTTATATGTCAGCTGATAGTTGTTACTGTTCACATGTTCTGTTAAAAGATATTATGCAATAAAAGGGATTTTTGGAAGAATGAAGCATTTTTGCCGGTTTCGGCTTGCCTGAGCTTTAACTTACCAGTTCTCGCAAATGAAACTCCTGTTTCCGCTATTGCACAATATCTTACCTTGATCAGTAACTGAAACACTATATCCCTTCATGCTGCAGCGAAAGAGTGTACTGGCTTGTATACAGCTTTGCGTAATGTCCTTATTTCGCCAGCAGTTCCCTGTGGTTTCCTTCTTCTATTATTTTACCGTCCCGTATAACCAGAATACGATCGGCAGCACGTATTGTAGACAGACGATGAGCAATTATAAAACTCGTTCTTCCTTTCAGGATATTGGCTATGGCATCCTGAATCAAACGCTCGGTTTCAGTATCTATGGATGATGTAGCTTCATCCAGTACAAAAATTGCCGGATCGGAAATTATAGCGCGGGCGAAGGAAACAAGCTGTTTTTCACCGGTTGAAAGAAGAGAGCCGCCTTCACCGACAGGAGTATCATATCCTTTCTCCATCTTCTGTACTATATCATGAAGATTAACCAGCTTGCTGGCGCGTATAATTTCTTCCTCAGTCGCGTCAAGCTTGCCATATAGTATGTTTTCTCTTATGGTACCGCTGAAAAGATGCGGTGTCTGCAGCACATACCCAAGGTTTGAACGCAGCCACAGCATGGGCATTTTAACGTAATCATTTCCGTCAATAAGTATGCGGCCGCCTGTAGGCTCGTAAAACCGGCATGCAAGGTTAACAATGGTGCTTTTCCCCGAACCCGTATCCCCAACAAGAGCTATTTTTTCCCCTGCGCGAACTGACAGGTTAAAGTTTTCCAGTACTTTCTCACCTGTTTTATATGCAAACGAAACATTTTCAAATTCAATATTGCCAATAATTTCAGGCCACGTTTCACGGTTGTTGTCACCATATTTTTCAATAACTTCAACATTGTCAACAATATCAGGTTTTGTTTCCATCAGGGACATCACTCTTTCAGCTGAGGCCTGGGATGATTGCAAATCCGCAAAAATCCTCGCCATATCCCTGATAGGGTAAAAAAACTGAACGGCAAAAGATATAAATATTGTCAAGGTGCCATAGCTGAGCGTACCTATCATTGCACGGGTTCCGCCTTTCCACAGAACAAGGGCAGCGCCAATGCTGCCAAGAAATATAACTATCGGCATGTACGCAGATGTAAAGGTTGCCGCTGCTACGGATTTCCGGTACATTTCGCCTGTCAGTTCCTGAAAATCCTTAAGGTTTTCTGCTTCCCTCACAAGAGTTTTTGTGGTTTTTACCCCCTGAATCCCTTCATTAAACGCTCCTGTAATTAAGG
>JAAYGP010000093.1 GCA_012727625.1 Clostridiaceae bacterium | reverse complement strand
GCCGGCTCCCAATAAAAGAGAAGCAATCCCCAGATATTCAGCCTCCATTTTCGTAATATACCCTGATTGTTCCGCTTTCCACTGAAATTTTACAGGCGCCGACGGAAGCTTTGATATATCCTCAATGCAGCCCGGATCTCCTCCTTGTTTTTCAACCGTTTCCAGGAACTTCTTATATGCTGTACCGGATGCAATGGCATTTCCGGAAAGTTCCCTGCATTTATCAATGTCACCCATTCCGGCAAGCATAAGCATATTGGAAGCCAACTCAATGCAAACCTCTTTCAGATCAGACGGCCCGCCGCCTTTCAGCACATCAACAGCCTCAGCAACCTCCAGTGCATTTCCGATATTACGTCCAAGGGGTCTGTCCATATCGGTTAATAATGCTACAACTTTCCTGCCTGCTCCTTTCCCTATTTTAACCATTGCCTCAGCAAGCCTTTTTGCTTCTTCCAGTGTTTTCATGAACGCACCGCTTCCGATTTTAACATCAAGAACTATCGCGTCTGCCCCGCTGGCGAGCTTTTTACTCATAATACTTGAAGCTATTAAGGATATATTGTCAATAGTCCCGGTAACATCCCTCAGGGCATACAGCTTTTTATCAGCCGGAGCCAGATTTCCGGTCTGCCCGGCGACTGCCAGGTGTATTTCCTTGACATTTCTGAAAAATTCCTCTTTCGACAGTTCAGTGCGAAAACCCGGTATAGACTCAAGTTTGTCAATTGTGCCGCCTGTATGGCCTAAGCCTCTTCCTGACATTTTGGCAACGGGTATGCCAAAGGAGGCTGCAACAGGGGCCACAATCATAGTTGTTTTATCGCCAACTCCCCCCGTGCTGTGCTTGTCTACCTTTATGCCCGGAATTTCCGATAAATCAATCACATCCCCTGAGTGCAGCATCGCTTCCGTAAGCCACAGGGTTTCATCCTCGTCCATTTTCTGAAAATATACGGCCATTAAAAAGGCAGCCGCCTGGTAATCGGGTATATCACCGGCTGTATACCCTTTAACCATGTATTCTATCTCCTCCCTGGAAAGCTTATGACCGTTCCTTTTTTTAAGAATAATATCAAGGGCAAACATAATAAATCCTCCCTCTGTCTTAGTATATTGTTACTGTTTACAATTCCATATCATCATTAAGAAGTAACCAAATCAAGTGGCGGGATAAATCCTGCTTAAGAAACTTTCACCGCAAAGATCATTTTCTATGCCGAAATACTCAGCCACTGTTTTTGCCACATCTGAAAAAGTGCTTCTTGTATGAAGATTAACGCCCTTTTTTATCTTTTGCCCGGCCACAAGAAGCGGCACATATTCCCTTGAATGATCCGTACTGGCGGTTGAGGGATCGCAGCCGTGATCCGCCGTAATTATAAGGATATCATCATTTTTCAGACGGGAAAGAATGCCGGGGAGCCTGTCATCAAATTCCATCAGTGCTTTGGCATATCCTTCTATATTGTTTCGGTGTCCATACAACATATCAAAATCAACAAGGTTTGTAAAAAGAAGCCCCTCAAAATCATCTTTCATCCAATCCAGCGTCTGCTCTATTCCCTCTGTGTTGCTGCCTGTATGGACAGATTTGGTTATACCGGAACCGCTGAATATATCCTCAATTTTTCCCACAGCCCGAACCTCAAAGCCTGACTCTTCAAGATAATTTAATACGGTTTTTTTCGGTGGTTCTATTGAAAAATCCTTTCTCCTGTCGATTCTTGTATAGTTCCCTGATTTCCCCGTGAAAGGCCTTGCTATAACCCTGCCCACACCATGCTCTCCCCTGAGCATCCGGCGAGCTGTTCGGCATATCTCATATTGCTCGTCAATTGGTATTACATCTTCATGGGCAGCTATCTGAAAAACACTGTCCGCGGATGTGTATACAATGGGGTAACCTGTTTTAACGTGCTCATCACCAAGCTCCTGAATAATCACTGTTCCTGAGGCGGGCTTGTTCCCAAGAGTACCACGGTTTATCCTTCTTTCAAATTCTTTAATCAGATCTTCCGGAAAACCGTCGGGGTATACCGGGAACGGCTTTTCCAATATAATGCCCGCAATTTCCCAATGC
>JAAYGP010000012.1 GCA_012727625.1 Clostridiaceae bacterium | reverse complement strand
GAAAATTAGTTATTATTTTGTCAATGTGCCTCTAACCTGCTTCTTTTCATTTAATATTGGGGGAAAATATTTTTTTCATGCCTCATAATTCAATATTATCAACAACTTTCAACATCGCAAATTGCTTACACAACCGCTGATATTCTCTTATATTGCGGTTGTAGTTAAATTGTACGGCTTTGCGGATATTTTGTAAAAAATGAAAAATCAGGCCGGACAGCGGCACAAAGATGTAAGGAAAATGTTTGTATAGTTAAACACACCTGGGTTGCCGGAAGACAACAGTTTTAAAATATACGACAAGTGCCGGGATCCGGCAGGGCAACAGATGGAACATGTTATCGCCGGCTATTTAGCAGCAATTCATATACCCTGCCGGGGTCCATAGGTCTGTACAGATAAAAGCCCTGAATGATATTACAGCTTAAATTTCGTAAAAAATTCATCTGGGGGAAGGTTTCAACCCCTTCCGCAAGAATATCAATATCAAGTTTTCGTGCAAGATCAATTATAGCGTTAATTATTGCTTCGTCCTTGTGGTTAACGGTGATTCCCTGAACAAAGCTTATATCTATTTTAACTCTGTTTATTGGAAGCTGTTTAAGATAATTCAGTGAGGAATACCTGGTTCCGAAATCATCTATTGTAATTCTTACGCCCATTTTGCTCAGCTCAACTAAAGTATCTCTTATTATATCAATCTCCTCCAGCAATGCGCTTTCAGTAATTTCCAATTCGAGGAAACAAGGGGAAAGACCTGTTTTTTTCAGGATTTCGGATACAACATTAACAAGGTCAGAGTCAATTAATTGCTTTGGAGAAAGGTTAACAGCCATCGGAACATAAATACCGCATTTCTCCTGCCATTCCTTGTTTTGTCTGCAGGCGTTTTCAAAAACCCATTCCGATATGGGAATTATAAGACCTGTTTTTTCTCCGATGGGGATAAATTTATTCGGATGAATTATTCCCAATTCAGGATGGTTCCATCTTATTAATCCCTCAAAGCCAACAATTTCACCGGTTTCAATGTTTACCTGGGGTTGATAAAGCAGATTAAATTCTTTCCTGCTTACAGCTCTGTATAAATTGTTGGTAAATTTCATTGTTTCAACCAGATTTTGTCTCATTAAGGGTGTACATATTTCATATTTGTTTTTACCTTTCTCTTTAGCCCTGTACATCGCAATATCAGCATTTTTAACCAATGTATCCGCATCCTCGCCATCTATCGGATAAATTGCCACTCCTATACTTGCCGTAACATGCACTTCATTTCCTGATACTATAAAAGGTTTGTGAAAAATCCGGTTCAATTTGGATGCCACCACATCAATTGTTCTTCCATCGGGATTATTCTGAATTAAAATAAGGAACTCATCCCCTGCAACCCTTGACACCGTATCGCTTTTTTTTAAGGATTTCAGAAGCCGTTCCGCTACTTGTTTCAACAATTCCTCACCTTTTGCATACCCCATTGTGTCATTAATCATTTTAAAGGAATCCAAATCAAGGCACATTACTGCTAAAGTGAGTTCATTACGCAGGTTTTCATGGATCTTTTTATCTAAATAATTCATAAATAGTTTTTTATTCGGAAGACCGGTCAACTGGTCATAATAGGCAAGTTTTCTTATTTCCTGTTCCATTTCAATACGTGATTTTATCTCATTTCTTAATTCCTCATTTGCCATATTCAGCTCTTTTGTCCGTTCATAAACCTTGCGCTCGAGCTCATCATGGGACTTTTTAAGTTCCATTTGTATTTGCTTTATTTCTGTAAGATCCTGAAAAACAAAAACATTCCCATAAACCTCACCCCATTCGTCAAACAAAGATGACGAGGTCAGCAATACGGGAAGCAAATCACCGCATTTTTTAACCAGGTTTATTTCTTTTTTGTTGCCCGGATTTGCTTTGGAAATATCGCGACTGTTTTTCATAATGATTGTAATATGCTTCCCCGCTAATTCATCCAGGGTATATCCCAGCATTTTAAGGGCCCCGTTGTTTATGTCCTGAATTATATTATCATGATTGGTGATAATCATGCCTTCGCCCAAATTCTCAATTACATCCAGAAAAACATTTCGCGGATCCAGGTTCAATAAACGGAACCTTTTATTGGAATACCATATCCCGTAAACAGGAATTAAATTGAGCGTAACCATAAGAGCAGGGAGTCTTCCAATTCTGAGCACAGGTAATAAAATATCCGTTACAGTACCCAGTACAAGAACCATAACAATAGTTGATACGATTATTTTTGCCTGGTGCTTTATTCTTTTAATGGAAGATTCATTCCCCCATTTGTACAACAGAAATATGCAGATTGAGGAATATACCAAAAAATAAGCAGGTAATAATAAGCTGGAAAATATACTGCCTGTCCATTCAATGGAGTATATCCAACCTGCCTGGGTTTTTATAAAACTGTCCCGGGTAATCTGGCTATTAAAATAGTACAGGTAAATGCAACAGATTGCAGGAATATAAAGTATGACATAATTTACAGGTTTTTTCAGAAAGCCGTCTTTTCCGGTTAATATCAATATAAAGTGTAAAAACAGGCAATATACCATACTCTGGAATATCGATGCGATCCGGATGAAAACCATGGCAGTTTCCACATCCGATACAGCATTTGTTATTGAAAACATTATCGCCCAAAGCGCTAAATTAAGACATAAAATTGAAAAAATTCTGTTAAGCTTGTTTTTGGGGTCGTAAATAAAAGAAAAAGCCCCAACATAAATATAAACCAAACCTGTTACCAAATAGATAAAAACCATCAGACCCATTTTCTGTTACCCAAAAAAGTTGTATTACCATTGCATGGCTTGCATGGTTGTAAAATAACCCCACTTCATTTCTGACAGGCGGGGTTTTTTGGTTCTTTCCTTGATCATATTATTTATCGGATTAATTACCAAACATATTAACATAATTTTCTTTTTTTCTCATGTCTGATCATGTATTTATGAATTACCGGTTAAGTCAGGATACCAGCAGGGCCCGGTACCCATCATGATGGTGAAGCGTTTTAAAATTATTATCATTTTTTATTCTTGTTAAATATGAAGGATTAAGTTCCATTACTTTTTTAAGTAGTTCCACTGCTGTATCCTTTTCTCCCATATGTGTGTATATCTTTGACAATTCATAGACCAGTTCCGCGTCATCAGGATATTGTGCCATTCCCGTTTTGCATATCCTGATTGCTTTGGAATAATCCCGCAGTTTAATAAGTGTTGCTGTATAATAATAAATAAGCAGCGGATCATTTTTGTTTAGTTCATATGCCTTTTCAAAGGAAGCTGCCGCATCCTCAAGTCTTCTGGCCATTTCAAGCACAATGCCCCGGTTGAAAAACAGCCGGAAAGAGTTTTTATATACATAAATCCCCTTATCAAAAACCTGCACCGACTCCCTGTATCTTTTCAGCTGGCCAAGCAAAACACCAAGGTAGTTGAATGCGTCCTCCAGCATTTCATTTCCCTGCAGAGATTTATATAAAACCTGCGCCGCTTTTTCCTTTTTGCCCAGTTCATCCAGCAAAGTCCCCATGTTATATAATAACAGGCTGTTTGAGGATGATATGTTAATTCCTTTTTCGTATGTCTTTAACGCCCCCTCTTTATCACCGGAAGACCTCTGAGCAAGGGCAAGGTGATAATAATGACCGGACTCTTCCGGTTCGATATTGATTAGTGCTTTAAAG
>JAAYGP010000092.1 GCA_012727625.1 Clostridiaceae bacterium | reverse complement strand
GGTTAGCAGTTTCATATTCTACGTGTGAGGTGTTAATTGTAATACCTCTTTCTTTTTCTTCAGGAGCAGCGGCAATCAGTTCGTATGCCTTTACTTGAATATTTTCGTTTGTTAAAGACAAAACCTTTGTTATTGCTGCAGTTAATGTGGTCTTGCCATGGTCAACGTGACCAATTGTTCCAATGTTTACATGTGGCTTAGTTCTTTCGAATTTAGCTTTTGCCATCGAAATTCTCCTCCTTACACAGTTCGGTAACTGTTGATTATTATATAATTTGTTAAAATATAATTCAATCCGTAATTTGCACTATAATAATAGCTGCTAAAAACTGATAAGTTTTTGGTATAAACTATAATATACCATCTTTTCTATATCTGTCAATCCTTAAAGCCGTCATTAACCTTTGGTTTTCACTCCATTCGTTATCCGTTCCTGTACGCTTTTTGGAACTTCTGAATAGTGATGGAAATGCATTGAGTATACCGCCCGACCCTGAGACCTGGAACGAAGGTCGGTTGCATATCCAAACATTTCACTTAAAGGTACAAAGGCTGAAATTACCTGTGCTCCTGTGCGAGCCTCAAGTTTCTCTATGCGTCCGCGGCGGGAATTCAAATCAGCGATTATGTCTCCCATATATTCTTCCGGAGTGGTAACCTCAACATTCATGATTGGTTCCAAAAGCACCGGGTCGGCTTTCTTCATAGCTTCTTTAAACGCCATGGAACCGGCTATTTTGAATGCCATTTCCGAAGAATCAACCTCATGGTAAGAACCGTCAAACAGCTTGGCTCTGACGTCAAGAACCTGGTAACCGGCAAGAACACCGGTATTCATGGCATCCCTTATACCCGCATCAACAGCGGGAATGAAGTCTTTTGGAATGACTCCTCCAACTATGGCATTGTTAAACTCATACCCGCTTCCGGGCTCCAGAGGTTCAAGTTCAATCCAGCAGTGTCCGTATTGGCCGTGCCCTCCGGATTGCCGTATAAATTTGCCTTCGGCCTTTGCCTTTTTCCTGATGGTTTCCTTATAAGACACCTGAGGTCTTCCAATATTGGCTTCAACCTTAAATTCCCGAAGCATACGGTCAACAATTATTTCCAGATGCAATTCCCCCATCCCGGAAATTATGGTCTGGCCAGTCTCGTGATTGGTTGTTACTCTGAAAGTAGGGTCTTCCTCAGAAAGTTTCTGAAGAGCAGTTGACATTCTCTCCTGACCTGCCTTTGTTTTTGGCTCAATAGCCACATTAATAACAGGTTCCGGGAAAACCATGGACTCCAGAATTATCGGATGATTTTCATCGCAAAGAGTGTCTCCTGTGGAGGTTACTTTCAAACCAACCGCGGCAGCAATATCTCCTGCATAAATAGTCGATACCTCTTCACGGTGATTGGCATGCATTAAAAGTATTCTTCCGACGCGCTCCCTTTTATCCTTGGTGGAGTTTAAAACGTATGAACCTGCATTCATTTTGCCGGAATAGACCCTGAAAAACGCCAGCTTTCCGACAAATGGATCCGTCACGATTTTAAACGCAAGAGCGGCAAATGGTTCATTATCATCGGAATGCCTTTCAACCTCTTCATGTTCACCGTCCTCTTCCGGTAGAAAACCCCTGACAGGTGGAACATCCAAAGGTGATGGCATATAATCAATTATGCAATCCAAAAGCTTCTGGACTCCTTTGTTTTTATAGGAGGAACCGCAGGTAACCGGTATCATCGCTACATTAATCGTAGCCAGACGTATCCCCTTTTTGATTTCCTTAATTGAAAACTCTTTACCTTCAAGATACTTCTCCGTTAAGGCATCATCCTGTTCAGCTATGAACTCAATCAGTTTTTGCCGGTATTCCTCAGCAAGTTCCTTCATTTTTTCAGGTATATCCTCCTCATCAATCTGCTTACCCAGATCATCCCTGTAATAGTAAGCTTTCATTTCAACAAGATCAATAATACCCTCAAAATGATCTTCCTTGCCGATTGGCAGTTGTATAGGAATCGCATTCGCACCCAAACGTTCTTTCATCATCCGGATACAATTGAAGAAATCAGCTCCCATTATATCCATTTTATTAACATAGGCAATTCGCGGAACTCCATATTTATCGGCTTGTCTCCATACTGTTTCAGACTGTGGTTCAACCCCGCCTTTTGCGCAAAACAGCGCAACAGCTCCATCCAAAACACGTAATGAACGCTCTACCTCAACTGTAAAGTCAACGTGACCCGGCGTATCTATAATGTTTATTCTGTTGCCTTTCCAAAATGCAGTCGTTGCCGCGGAGGTAATTGTTATACCCCTTTCCTGTTCCTGTTCCATCCAGTCCATGGTGGCAGAGCCCTCATGGGTTTCACCGAGCTTGTGAACACGCCCCGTATAGAAAAGAATTCTTTCGGTAGTAGTCGTCTTTCCTGCATCTATATGAGCCATTATGCCGATATTCCTTGTATTTGCCAAACTAAATTCCCGAGGCATCAATGTCCTCCTTTCAAAAAGTTGACTCTCCAAGCCGTAACCGGCTTTGGATTCCTGATTCATCGTGCCGCTTTATGCAACAGCTCCACAGGCAGTAACGGTTAGTCAGCCGCCAAATTTTAAAGTCTTATAAATAATATATGTGGTATTTTATGTCCTGCAATAAAACGCAGATTACCACCTGTAATGTGCAAAAGCTTTATTGGCTTCTGCCATTTTATGAGTATCATCTTTCTTTTTAACCGCGTTACCGGCGTTATTTACGGCGTCCATAATTTCAGCAGCCAGTCTTGCACTCATTGTACGCTCGCCTCTTTGACGTGAATAATTCGTCAGCCAGCGTAAACCAAGTGCCTGCCGCCTTTCAGGACGAACTTCCACAGGTACCTGGTATGTCGCACCACCAACTCTTCTTGCCTTTACTTCAAGAACCGGCATAATGTTGTTAAGTGCTTGCTCAAACACCTCCCGTGGATCTTTTCCGGTCTTATCGCGGATAATGTCGAAAGCCTCATACACTATTTTTTGTGCTTTTCCCCTTTTCCCATCCAACATAATATTGTTTATCAGCTTTGTTACAACCTTGTCATTATAGATTGGATCGGGCAATACGTCCCTCTTGGGTACATGTCCTCTTCTTGGCACTTATCTTCCCTCCTTTACATGATAACTGACGGGATTAAACCCGTGTATCACAGGTACTCGTCCCGGCGCTCCGGTCCGTTAGCGCTAAGCAGCTGTCAATTTTTGATTAGGAAACGGGGTCTTATAAATAAAACACACCATTTTCACTATATAATTAAACGCGCTGTTATGCGCCATAGCATCCTGTTATTAAGCTGATTCCACTATTTTAGCCTTTTGGTCTTTTTGCGCCGTATTTGGAACGGCTCTGCATCCTGTTTGCTACACCCGCAGTGTCAAGGGTTCCGCGGATAATGTGGTAACGTACGCCAGGCAGATCCTTTACACGACCTCCACGAATCAAAACCACGCTATGCTCCTGCAGATTGTGACCTATGCCCGGAATATAGGCAGTAACTTCAATCTGATTTGACAAACGTACCCTGGCAACCTTACGCAAAGCGGAATTAGGCTTTTTGGGAGTAGTTGTCTTAACAACCGTACATACTCCTCTCTTTTGCGGACTGTTCGCAGTGTAGCTTGTTTTTTTAAGAGAGTTCACACCATGCTGCAGTGCCGGTGATGATGATTTTCTGATCTGCTTTTCTCTGCCCTTTCTTACCAATTGGTTAAAGGTTGGCATTCTTTTTTTCACCTCCTGTTTTGTGATTCTATTTATACCCTGCCTTTTACAGCAAAGAATAATACAGCAAAAATTTATTTTTGTCAAAAAGTATTACTGTGCCCGTTTAAATAAATAATAATGCGCCAAAGATTTAAATAACCATTTCAATCTTTTAATATTGTGGCTTATTCTTTTAATATTGCGGCCACAGCAGTTCCCACATCAATGCCGCAAGTCCTGCCAAGCACTTTCATGCTTTCTGCTTTGCGAATTTCAATATTTTTCGCCTTACATAATTCCACAATTTTTTTTACAACTCTTTCCTCCGCATCATCGGCAATATAAACCGCCAGAACCTTATCCGCTTCCACAGCTCTTAGTGATTGTTTCAACCCTACAGTTTTCCTGTGTTGCTTTAACTCTTCCAGCACGACTATATTTCCCTCCAAAATTAATCATTTTGACGCTTCCCTTAAAAAAAAACAGCATCCTTATAAATTACCTGGCTGTGTTTATAAAAACAACTCTCATACTCATGTTTCAGCACAATATAACCTGCTGTTATAAGGATTGCAAAGCTTTTTGATACTCTCTAAGTTGCGCATGCAAAAACAGCATGACAATCATGCTGAAATGGGCACTTGAATATTGTATCACCCTCACCTTTTATTTGTCAAGGTTTTTTGCGTATAAAGCTGTTTGCGTTTTGCCTGCAGGGCGGATAAATGGCTTTCCAATGCCGCAAGTCCGTCAAAATCCCTGGACAATATTATTTGTTTAATTTCTCCAAGGGGCATACCCTGTTCACGGTAGAAAAGAATCTGCTGTAACCTGTCAACTTCCTTTTGCCCGTAAATGCGGTACCCGTTTGAACTAATCCTGGCAGGTGAAAGCAGGCCTAATTCGTCATAATACCGTAATGTCCGCGTACTTACTCCTGCTAATTTTGCCAGTTTGTTAATGGTATATTCCATTCTGCACGCCTCCCTGCAAGACAAGTATAAACTATTACGTAACGTTAAGGTCAAGAGATTTTCAATAAACAATTCAAAAAGGCTATAAATGTTTCGAATTCATGCTATTAACCAGGTATGCCGCTGAATAAAAAAATGTGGCCTGCGAGCATTGCATCACAGACCACACCATTGGATTATCATAATGCGTAAAAATTGATCCGCAAAAAATTTCAAATAAGCGGACACTAAGCGTTTTTTACAGAAAAATTAGACAGATTATGGCGAAAAGATATAAAATGGCTTTCATGCCTGCTTTTATGACACCAGCTTCATTGCATTTTTCCAGTATATTTTCTCAAGCACAGACTCCGGTAAGCCAAGGCTGTTTAACAGCTCCTGATGCCTGTTGTCAAAATTGTCCCTTGCGTATAATACCCTGTCCTGGAATTCCAGAAGAAAATTCTTTGCAAATTCAGGATCACGGCTTAAGGCATTACGTCCTGATCCTGCCGACATATCGCAGTACAGGTTGGGATATTTTCTTAGCATATCTATTATTTTCCCGCCCGGTTCCACTTTTCCTGTGGGATATGGCTCTTTATCAAATTTATCATCGCCCGATATATGCGCCCAAAAGCCTGGAGCATGTCCGAGAAAAATTGTTTCAGGGCAGGCTTTAACCGCTCTTTCGAAAGCTTCAATGTCGCCACCATACCAGTAGTTAGGTCTCGGGTAGGTTAAACCTGTATCAAACTCATAATCAATGTGCACTGTAACGGGAAGTCCCGCCTCGCCGCAATAACGGTACAGCCGGATTGCGTCAGGATTATCAAGCATCATCCTGAGCTTCAGCTCACCGCATACCTTAACACCATAGATACTGACCGCAGCCTTTAGCATATCAATTGCCTCAGGTCTTCTCGGATCAGGCGCAAAACCAAGAATGAACCTTTCAGGCGCCCTCTCACCATAGCTTAAACATCTTGAGAAAGGAATCGGTCCTTTAGGGCCTGCTTCCGGAATATGCTTTATGGTCCTTGGATCATACTCATCCTGCGGGCATTCCCAGCTTAATAACCATGTTTTGTCGATATGGAAATCGTCCATATTCTTTAAAAACTTCCCCAGGTCATGCCCATGCCAATCCGGGTGATTGTGTGCGTCAATAATCATGTTAAAACCCTCTTTCAATGTATATATTATATATTCTATAAAATGCAAATGAGTTTTTGCTAAAACTCAAATATCCTTTAAACCTGAGCATAAAATCTTCACACTCTTAAATATATAAATCATATGTGTTTAAAAAATTATACGCAACTTTGCTGCGTTATGTAAATAGAAAAAAATAATAAATTATTCTTTACTTCTCTTTATACATCTCTAAGCTTCATTCCGCTAAAGATTCCTTCTATTGCACTATATTTTTTGACAGAGCCTGTGAACAGTAACTATATTAATCTTATTTCCCGCCTATTAATATATCCCAGATTTCTTCAACACTGCCGGCTATAAAATCCGCACCCGCTTCTTTAAGCTCTTTTCGGCTCCCATATCCGTACAAAACACCAATTGACCTGATGCCAGACTTTTTCGCGCCATCTATATCATAGTGCCGATCACCCACCATGACCGCTTTTGATAAATCTGTTATTTGACAGCTTTCAATTGCAGATTTAATAATATCATATTTTTTAACCATTGTTCCGTCAAGATTGCTTCCTATAACATAAGAAAAATATCTGTCCATGCCAAAGTGTTTAAGAATCCTTTTTGCGAAGATCTTTGGCTTGGACGTGGCAAGGATAATGATACCACCGGAATCCTTTATTCTTTTAAGCAATGCTTCGATCCCATCATAAAGGGTGTTTTCAAATATCCCCTTTTCAGTGTAATATTCCCTGTAATATTCAATAGCTGTTTTCGCTTCCTCTGAAGAAAACCCATAATACTTCTGAAATGAGTCACCCAATGGCGGACCTATAAACTTATTTAGTTCGTTTTTATCTTTTACTTCAATTCCGTACTTTTTTAAAGCATACATTACTGAGTTTGCAATACCCTCTCCTGATTTCGTTATAGTTCCGTCCAGATCAAATAATATATACTGAAAATTGATAAAACCGCCCCCTATTTTGTACTCCTGAATACAAACAATTTACTTGCAACATAATTTCCGACTATTACAAAAATCTGTGACAGGATTTTGAACAATGAAACGCTGAAGAGCCCAAAATTAATCTTGAAATCTATGTTCAGCACATTGAATAAAATATAGGTCATCCCGTATTCACAGATCAGAGATATAAAAATTCTTGCTGAAAAAAACCTGTACATTTCAGTCCAGAAATTGCCTGTTGAATCAAAAACAAAGGATCTGTTTGTTATATAGGCGAAAAGGATAGCCAGAAAAATAGCAGGTAAATTTGAAATATACCAGTTCTCCTGCCCGAAGATCATCTCAAGTACGGTGTAGACAGCAACATTGACCAATGTGGTGAGAACGCCGAAAAACAGATATGACAAAGGTTCATAAAACCTGTATATAAATTTTGCTGTTTTACCCTGTCTTTCGGAAAGCCAATTTAAAATCTTATGCTTGTTTCTCATAAAATTCCCTTTCTTTCTCATATGAAAATTCCTTTTCGTGATCAATCCCGCTTCACCTGTCGTTCAAACAAGCGGGCATGGTAATTTACAATACGGCTTTTAGCGCAAGTTCCGAAGCAACAAGCATACAGCCGGTTATTCAGTGTCTTTTAAAGGGAGAAGACGCGGTAAACATATAAAAAACGCATACGCAGCTTCCGGGTTTCCTATGTGTTATTCGTATATTGTTCCTCAGATAAAGCACTCCAGTTTTCATACAACTCATTTATTTTATCGTTAATCTTTTCTTTTTCTTCCAGTAATTCCTGAAGCTTAACATAATCTGTTGCCGCATCCTCTATTTTCTCATCATACTGGTCTGATAAAGCTTCCAGCTTTATTATCTCCTGCTCAAGTTTGTCAAGCTTTTTCTGAATTTCTTTTTGATGCCTTACCAGGTTTCTGTTAACCACATTTCCTTTTGTCGGCTTTTTCAGCGGGCCGGTTTTTGCTTCAAAGGATTGTGACCAATGCCGGTATTCTTCATAATTTCCATAATAATCGGTAATCAATCCGTCCTTCATTTCCCATATGCGGTTTGCGAATTTATTTATGAAATACCGGTCATGAGAGACAAACAGCAATGTTCCGCCGAATGATTCAACCGCACGTTCAATCCATTCCCGTGAAGCTATATCAAGATGGTTTGTAGGCTCATCCAGTATTAAAAGATTTATTTCATGTTGCATCAGAAGAAACAGCTTTAACCGGCTCTTTTCACCGCCTGATAAATCCTTTACCTTTTTGAAAACTTCCTCTCCGGTGAAATGAAAAGCTGCAAGTCTGTTCCTTGCCGTATCCTCACTCCATTCCAT
>JAAYGP010000091.1 GCA_012727625.1 Clostridiaceae bacterium | reverse complement strand
TTGATATCATTTATATCTATAATATTGATTTGCACATTAATAATGGGGATCCTTTCATTTAATGTTATTAAAACATTCATGACTGAACAGATAATAGAATCCAACAATAAATTGCTGAACCAATACAGGACCAGCATTGATTTAGCATTAATAGAAACCGCTGATAATATATCATTAAAAATTATGCATGATCTTATCAGTAATTCCTATCTGAGCCGTTATTTTAATGGGCCCCTGGAAAAAAGCATTGCTGGTGTTTCTGAAGTAAGCCAGTATTTAAATGATATGAGTGTTTTAAATCCGCTTGTTTATTCACTGGCAATATACTATACAAATAATAATCTTTTGGTATCAACCGATTACATAAGACATACCCTTTATAATCCCATGGAATCACAGGAAGACCTCATGCATTATTATAATATATTTCAAAAAGCTTCAGAAAAAATATTAAATAGTCAGGATAACCTGCTGCTTTTCTTTGATTATGGTAAAAGTCTTGCTTTAAAAAAATCTGAAGTTCAGGCATACAAACCTCCTGAAACAATAATCCACGCGGTAAGAGTGGCATACGGCTATGATGTGGAAGCTAAAGGCGCTGTTATTGTTACTGTGAGCGGAGACATATTTAAAACCTTTTTCAGCCAGAATGCTCCGGAAGACCTGGGGAGTGTTTTTATAATAAATAAGGATGGTGATATCATATCCCATACGGATGATCAATTGGTCGGCCTTAACGTTAAAGACCTGGGTCACGGGAAATTACTGCAAAATATCGGACAATCCGGATATTATATCGGAGATTTCGGAGGGATTTCATCCGTTGTTTCCTATCAGCCTTCATCATTCAGCGAATGGTTGTATGTTTCTGTTGCTCCGTTGGGAGAAATATCTTCTTTTACAAATTACATATTGAAACTGCTTGCTTTGGTAGCATTAATATCTGTTGTTGTAGGTGTTTTAATATCATATGCAAGTGCAAAAAATCTTGCTAAACCAATCAAGAGTATTGCTAATTATTGTATAAAAAGCCCGTATTATTATAAACAGTCAAAGGAAATCAATGAATACTCCCTTATAAACAGAACAATTTACAATATGGAAAATATAGTTAAAGAAAGAGAAGAAGCTCTTAAAAAGGTTATGCCAATGATGAAAATGAATTTTCTAAGTTCATTGTTTTCAAATAATCCTCCGGACTTACCGGAAATTAACGCAAGAATGAAGATGATGAATATCGTTTTTTATCTCAAATATTACTGTGCGGCTGTTGTAAAGCTTGAGAAATTACAGGAGTCTGAAAAAGTTGTTTTGTATGAATATGAAAAATTAAGAATCTGCTCATTGTTCAAGGAAATATTTACTACAGCAGAATCTGAATGCCTTTATTATGAAAAGGATAATATGATAGAAGCGCTTTTGAATTTTGATTTTGAAGAAAGCACTTTGTATGAGCTTGGGGAGGAATTTATCAACAAAACCAAACTTTCACCTGATGATATTTCTATTTCAAAATATATATCCTTCGGCAAGATTGATGCAAACATTCAGCATATGGGCACTTCCCACAAAATTGCCATGAACGGTCTTAACTACAGTTATGTTTTCCCGGAAAAATACCTGTACACTTATAATGATATAATAAAGCTTGAAGAAAAACGTTCGTATTCAAACAGGCTGCTTTTAAATAACCTTTATAATTCCTTAAGAAGCCTTAACTGCGATAAAAGTATCTGCGATATTGAAAATCTCATAAACACTTTAAGAAGCGGAAGTTTCAGTTTCCAGCAAATACATACTACCTTAAGCGCTTGTGTTTCAATGGTTGAAGATTTTATCAATACTCATTTTGGCCAGGAAGTTGACCTTGACAATGACTACAGTAACACCTCAAACATACTCGAATTTGAATCGTGGATTAAGAAGGTACTGCAAAATTCTTTTGGAGATATTGACGGGTCAGATTCATACAACAAGATGATTGTTATGAAAGCCCAGGAATTTATACGGGAAAATATCCAGAATCCCCAGCTCTCCCTTGAATATGTTGCTGAAAAACTGGACATTAATTACAAGCATCTCAGCAGGGTTTTCAAAAACGAAACCGGTATTAAGTTTATTGATTATGTAACAAACCTAAAACTTAACCACTGCCGTAATTTACTAATAAACACCAATCTGAAAGTCGAGGAAATATCAGATATAATGAAATATTCCTCACCGCAATACTTTATCAGCAGGTTTAAAATGATGTTTGGCTGCACACCGAAGCAATACAGAGAAAACTACCAGGCAATTAAAAATCTTGATTCAGGCATATAGTAATTTATAAACTCTTGAAATTTAATTGATTTGTAGTAGAATAACGTAAGGTGAAGCTTAATTAACTTAATGTGCAACTGGAAGGTCATTTTTATGAGTGCTGAATTTATTAACTATATACAAGATTTCATGAACAGAATAGAACTCCCGACGGAGGCAAAGGATGAATTTATAAGGGTAGAAAAGATAATATTATCAAATAAAGTAATTTCAGGCATTTTTATAAAGAACAAATACCTGATGATGAATGAACTTATCGGATATAACGAAGCAATGGACGCGATTGGCCGGCTTGGCGAAAGCCTGGGTATACCGGCGTATACGCTGCATTTTGTTTTTTTGTTGAATTGTACCGATATTTTATTTGAGAACTACAGAAAAAAGCATTTGGACGAACAGCTATTCTGGGACACCATGCGCGACTTACGCCATAAACTGATTGAGTGCCATGAAGTTAAAGGAGTATGGGGGACCTTTGTAGCGCACTGGTTTGAAGGGTTTTTCAAGATGAAAAGGTTCACCCTTGGCCGTTTTCAATATGAAGAAGCTGTTTTCAAATGCGACACCTACAAAAAAAACGGAATTGTATTAAGCGAAGGCGATAAGGTGTATAGTTTTCATATCCCGGCCTCCGGGGAAAAATTTGACAGAAGGGCAAGAATTGAATCATACCGCAAGGCTTATGATTTTTATGGCTGCAAAGATAAGGGCGGACTGTTATATTTGATATGCATCTCATGGCTTATGCATAAAGAGCTTCGCAATATTCTGCCGCCAACTTCGAATATTTTAGACTTTATGAATGATTTTGACATAATTTCATCAGAAGACCATGAGGTATTCAAGGATGGCTGGCGTGTTTTCGGCAAATATCATAACCTGCCCCCGGAGCAGTTGCCAAAGGACACTTCATTGAGAAAAGCAATAGCTGAACACCTGGCATCCGGCGGTAAGCTTGGAACAGGATATGGTGTAATTGTATTTGATGGAGATAAAATAATAAATTAGACGGAAAAAAGAAAAAGCCGGAGGAATCATTATTTTTCCATAAATATTATTCTTCCGGCTTTTTTTAGCTGAAACCAAAGATGGCTTACATGAACATAAGCGGGCGGGGAAATTCTGTCCGTCCGGCTTTTATGTGTTAGGATTGTGAGATTAAATATATGACTCCCGCGACTATGAGCCCTGCCAAAATTAAAAGTAACACTTTAAGAGCACTTACGGGTGCCTCACCTTTAACTTCCCCGGTCTGTCCGTTTACAAGGAACTTGTATACTTTGTCCCTGTATCGGTATGCTGATATCCAGATTGGAAGAAGTATATGTTTAAAAGTAACATTGGAAAAAGATGTCTGTATCCTCAGGTTTCTGACCTCATCGGCAATAATATGGTTTCTGATCATTCTATGCAGCTCGGAGCGTATTATGGACTTTGCTTCATTAAAGCCCTGATCCAGGCCGATGCTGTACTTTTCCGCCATAAAGCCCGATAAATATTCATTTTTATATTCAACCAACTCCTTAAGATGAAAAGGTTCAAGCCTTTTAATCAAATTCTTGCTGTCTGTTTTCGACGCGCAAACAAGCACATCATCAAAAAAATGTCTGAATACACCGGAGGTAAAGGACCATCTTGTTTTGCGCACCCTTTTCTGCTGAGGGCGCCTTCTGCCGTCGCTGTCCTTTACAAACACAGTTTCAGTCACATAATAATATGTACCCTTTTGCGCAGTATAAAAGGAGTCTGTTTCCGCATCAAAAGTCCAGAAAGGGATGTAAACACCCGTCATTTTTCCTTCCCTTGCCAAAGCCTTTAAATTTCCCGGAGCGAGCCAGCGTTTTTTCAGCCATGTCCTGAATTTTGACATCGCGCTTCTTTTATCTATTTTAAAGGGTATTATTGTTTCCGGCCTTATAACATTACCCTGCGACTCCTGGCGAATATGTATGGAGCCGCAAAATGCGCATTCGGTTGTAAGCTGGTTGACTTGAATTATCGTCTCCGCGCCGCAGCTTTCGCATCGTATGGCAACAGTTGCTCCTCCCCAGTCTTTTGAGGCTTTTTCCAGTGCCATTTCAATCGGGTATTCCTTGACAACACTATATTCCTCTTTTGCAATTTCAATCACATTCCCGCAATAAGGGCATGACAGGCTTTGCTTTTCAACATCAAAGGTCATATCCCCGCCACAACCCGGGCAGGGAAAGTTGCTTGTTCTTTCGCTCATATATAAATCCTCCCAAATGGCAGTCAAAAACTACACCGGTTTTCCGCAGGAGCTGCAAAACTTTGAACCCGCGGAAAGTTTGGCCCCACAATTGCCGCAGCTTTTCTCAGATGCCTGGGAAGCGCCGCAGTTAAGGCAAAACTTGGAGTTTTTGGGTATTTCAGCTTTGCAATTTACGCATAAGGTATTTTCAATACCCATTTGTTTTCCACAATTTGAACAAAACTTGGCATTGAGTGAATTAACACCGCGGCAGTAGGGGCATAAAACACTCTGTCCGGCCGGTGAAGCATTGGCATTTGTGTTCTGTGTCATCATGTTTCCAAAAATCGCGCCTGCTCCGAGGGTTGCGCCCAGGCCTGCCAGTCCGCCGCCTCCCTGGTTGGAGGCTGCCGTATTTAAGGCTTTTAGTTTCTCATTTTGAACATATCTGTCATATCCACCAACAAGGTTATATTTTGAACCCTCTCGGTATGCCTGCATAAGCTCATCAGGCATTGATAAATCCTCTATAACCAGATTTATCATTTCCAAACCCAGAGGAGTAAGTTTCTCTGCAATATTTCCCTTTACAAGATCGGAAAATTCAAGAAGATTTCCCTGCAAATCAAAGAAAGACATCTTTGATTCAGCTATTGTATCTTTCATATACTGTATTATGTAAGAACGAAGCTGTGCCGTGATTTCATCGGTTCTTAAAATATCCTTTGTTCCGAAAACCTCACGCATAAAGGAAACAGGCTCCGAAACACGAAAAGAATATGTACCCCGTGCTCTTATTTCAATCTGACCAAAGTGCGGGTCCATAACGGGAACAGGTGATTGCGTACCCCATTTCTGATCCATAAACTGTTTCGTGTTCACGAAATAAACTTCCGCTTTAAACGGTGAATTAAAGCCATATTTCCATGCGTTAATTTTACACATGATGGGCATGTTATTTGTTGAAAGCTCATACAAACCAGGAGTGAAAACATCTGCAAGCTGACCCTGATTGACAAATATGGCAACCTGAGATTCCCTGACTGTTAACATAGCTCCCATTTTGATTTCCTTGTTCATTACCGGAAACCTGTATGCAATTGTGTCCATGCTGGAATCCGTCCATTCAATCACTTCGATGAACTGACTCTTTATGAAATTCTTAATACCCATATACTCCCATCCTTTCCGAAACTCTTTCAACGAACTCCCGCGCGAATTGCGCAACGAAACGCAGGGCACTTAATGCCTGAGCCAGCGGGTCAGGAATCGCGGTGCGTTCCGGTTGGCACGCACCATCATGACGCGTTTCGTGTGCAACACACGAAAGCGTTTGATAAACTACATGCCAAAGAATTAATATGAGAAACTGCATGTATGATTATATCCATATTATAACAACAATCTGATGAGCATTCAATACATTAATAACAACAAAAATGCACAACATTAATAAAATGGTTACTGTTCACACCCTGATTCAGTTACTGTTCAGATCAGATATTGTGCAATGGCGTAAACAAGAGCTTCATTCCGCTATTGCACAATATCTTTAACAGAAACTGTGAACTGTAACATAAAGTGTTACGCATTTGCGAAAAAGACATTTGCAATAGTGGTAAGTTAAAACTTAGCAGTTTTTTAACGCAAATCGATAAAAAATGCAACCTGAAATGTGTTTTTGCAAAGCATAACAAATGGCAAGCCAAATTAAAAATGCGGATAATGAACATTATCCGCATTTCTCACAACTTTTTTCCGGCGCTTCCGTTTATCTCTGTCTGTGTACAACAACGGAAGCGGTTTGGTTAAACCACCCGTATCTTGAAAAAAGAAGCTTTAACATGCTGTTATAACATCGCTGCCAGTAATCTATTAAGTTAATTCCATGTTAAGGAATGGCTTAACAGATTGTATTTACACCTCTCTGTTGGGGTCACTGAAAATAACATTAACAGCTTTCATGGGCGAAACAGTGGATATAGCGTGTTTATATACAAGCTGCTGTTTTCCTTCGCTATCCAGTACAACGGTGAAATTGTCAAATCCTTTTACCAATCCACGAAGCTGAAAACCATTGGTAAGATACACGATCACCGGAACATGCTCTTTTCTGACCTGATTTAAAAAAACGTCCTGAAGATTAATATTTTTGTTCATGTCAAAGCCTCCCAAAAAAATAATATCATATTAATACCGTTACAAAGGTTCAAAGATAACCTTTTATCCGGTAAAACAATTTTGGTCTGGAATTGTTTTACAATTCCTTTATTCCGTACAATATAAAAAAATTTATTTATATAAACCAATCATTCAAGAATATATTCCTGGTTTGATTGATTATGCAAAGGCATAAGACTTAAACAATTCCATATCATTATTGTATACAATCTAAAGTCAGGTTTCAAGTTGTTCTATAATTTTTTTAGTATTTTTTTCTATATTTCCCTTTCCCGCGGGTAGCCATATTGCTTCCCTGATTGATTTAAACCATGTTATCTGCCTTTTTGCATAACGCCTTGTATCACGTTTTATAATATTTATGGCTTCCTCGTATGAAATTTTATTGTCAAGGTACCGGAATATCTCTTTATAACCCAATCCCTGCATAGAGGTCAGCTTCTCACTGTATCCCATTTCTTTAAGGGATTTTACCTCTTCTGTCAGTCCCTGTGAAACCATATTGTCAACTCTTGCATCAATCCTGCGGTAAAGTTCATCCCTGTCCATGTTAAGTATAAAAACCAGGTATCTGTATGGTGGAGGTTCATTTCTGGATTCTTTCTGGTGTTGTGATATGGGCTTTTTTGTGAACTCATATACTTCAAGGGCACGGATTACCCTTTTTATATTATTGCAATGAATCCTGGCCGCGCTTTCCGGATCCACTTCTTTTAGCATGTCATGTAATTTCTGAGGTCCCTCCAATACTGCAATCCGGTTCATTTTTTCCCTGAAAGCCTCATCACTGACAGTTTCACTGAATTTTATGTTGTAAATAAGGCTGTTAATATAAAGCCCTGTCCCCCCGGCTATGATCGGAAGTTTTTTTCTTTCGATGATATCCCTGATTATACCCTCCGCCATATCTTTATATAAAGTAACATTGAAAGATTTATCAGGATATACGACATCAAGCATATGATGCGGAATTCCCTGCATTTCATCCTCTGTTGGCTTTGCTGTGCCAATGTTCATGTATTTATATATTTGCATTGAATCTGCCGATATAACTTCGCCGTTTGTCTCTTTGGCAACATTAATTGCAAGTTCGGTTTTCCCCGAAGCCGTAGGACCGGCAATTACAACTACTTTCTCCATATCGCCTCACATTTGGCTTTTATTCTTCTTTAGCCTTTAATTTGTCTAATCTGCAAAATTTATATAGTATATCTGTAAACAAATTGACAAAAGCCATAATTATTCTTTAACCTGTCATAACGCTTAAAAGTTCTAAATTGTCCAAGGGGCAAAAATATAAAAAGATTATCAAAACAATTCAATAAAAAATTCTAAAGGATTCTTTTAAATTTCTTTTCCAGCTCTTTCCTGCTCACGCTAATAATTATTGGTCTTCCGTGGACGCAGGTATATGGATTTTCCGTTTTTGTCAAATCTTCAATAAGCCCCCGAATCTCCATTTCAGGCATCTCTCTGTTTGCTTTTATGGCACTTTTGCATGCCGTCATATAAATTGTTTCCTCAGGTATTATTTCCGATACAGAACCGGTTTCCTTCTGAAGTTTATAAAGAATATCAATAAAATCCTGTTCTGAAATTCCGCTGCCCAAAACATATGGAATTGCTCTTATTATAATCGTCTTGCCGCCAAAATCCTCCACCTCAAAACCAAGCCTTTCCAAAAGTCGGGATAACTCATGGAACATATCCATTTCAAGCATTGAAAGATTAACTGTTAACGGGTTTAAAAGAACCTGGCTGTAAATATTGCCCTCAGAATACTGTTTCTTTGTCTTCTCATATTGAATCCTTTCATGGGCCGCATGCTGATCAATCAAAAGAAGCTCATCCCCTGTCTCAAGAATTATAAACGAATTAAAGATCTGTCCAATTACATGGGCATTTAAAAGCTTATTTCTGTCATTGGCCACCGGGTCATTGTTATCGTGAGTCGCAACAGGACCTGTATTTTTTTCTTCCCCGGGTTTTGGCGCAGCGCCTGCAATTGATTTCATTATTTCATTATCTGAAGCAGTGTCATAAATCTCACGCTTAACAAAATATAATCCCTGCATGGCCTCAGTTGCACTTTTGCTAAACCCGCTTTCAACATGGACGGCGGTTTTATAATTGCTTACATTGCCGGTATCGGCGGATATGCTTAATCCTTCGCTTTTATTTCCACTTGCATTTTCTTCTGTTGGCATTGCTTCGCTTTCCATACGGGGTATGCTGCGAAAACGCATTTGTTTTGCATCTGCATTATCTTCCTCTTTAACAGCATTCTTTTTAAATACATCTTTATCAGCAGGTATCAAAGATGCGCCCGACAGTGCGGACATAACCGCATGATGTACTGCCCTGAATACTTTCCTTTCATCAGAAAAACGCACCTCAAGCTTTGCCGGATGAACATTAACATCCACAAACTGAGGAGATATATTTATCTTTAATACAGCAAAAGGGAACCTTTTTTGCATAAGCCTTGTCTTACAGGCTTCTTCAAGAGCAGCTGTTATTATTTTATTATAAATAAATCTGTTGTTTACAAAGATGGATTGTGAGCTCCTGTTTCCTTTGGAAATTTCAGGCCTGCCGATAAATCCTGTTATGTCAATTCCATCACCTGAAAAATTGACGGGAATTACGGATCGGGCTATATCTTTACCGTATATGCTGTATATAACACTTAACAAATCATGGTTTCCAGGCGTGTGTATAACCGTTTTGCCCTGATTGACAAGCTTTATTGATACATCAGGCCTTGCAAGGGCAATACGCACCAGAATATCATGTATATAGCCTGCCTCAGTGGAATCCTTTTTTAGAAATTTATATCTTGCCGGTGTGTTGTAAAAAAGCTCCCTTACAATAAAAGTGGTACCCTTGGGAGCTCCCACCGGCTCCGTTGAAATTATATCTCCTGCCTCAACAATCACCTTTGTGCCAACTTTTGCCTCTTCGGTTTTTGTAATGACTTCCACCTTGGAAACCGACGCTATGCTGGCAAGGGCTTCACCCCGAAACCCCATTGTGGACAGATTGTCTAAATCGTCAATTCTCCTAATCTTGCTCGTTGCATGCCGTTCAAAGGCCATGGCAACATCATCCGCTTCAATTCCGTCACCATTGTCGGTTACACGAATGCTCTTTATGCCGCCTCCGGTAATTTCCACCGTTATTGAAGTAGCTCCGGCATCAAGGGAATTTTCAGCCATTTCCTTAACAATTGAAGCCGGGCGTTCAATCACTTCTCCAGCCGCTATTTGATTTGATGTGCTTTCGTCCAGTATTACTATCTTTACCATGGATACCTGTATGATTTCCCGGCAGTTAAATCATGTATTCCCCGTATAATATACCAGGCAGGATAAATCATACATCCTCCTTATTATAATTTCTGCTGCATTGAGTACAACCTGTTCAATGCATCAAGAGGTGTAAGTGATGTTGTGTCAAGAGTTCTGATTTCGTCTATTACATCCCTTTCCCCTTTTGACAATGCCCCGGCCGACAACAAATCCAACTGCCCGTCCAGGGGTTTCGGGTTTTTCCTTCTGTGCTTTCCGCTTTTGTTTATATCCGCGGCATCAAGCTCCTCCAGCAGGCTTTTGGCTCTGTCTATTACAAGCTGGGGAACCCCGGCAAGTTTTGCAACCTCTATTCCGTAACTTCGATCGGCGCCACCGGGCTTTATTTTTCTCAGGAAAATTATGTCATCACCTTTTTTCCTGACTTCGATACAGCAATTTTTTATACCCGCCAGTTTTTCCTCCAGCTCCGTAAGCTCATGATAGTGCGTGGCAAAAAGGGTTCTGCAGCCCAAACGCCCCTTGTCGTTAATATATTCTATAACCGACCAGGCTATGGACAATCCGTCATAGGTGCTTGTCCCCCTGCCGATTTCATCCAGTATAAGGAGACTTCTGGGCGTCGCGTTGTTCAATATATTTGCCACTTCCATCATTTCAACCATAAAGGTGCTCTGGCCTGATGCAAGATCGTCAGATGCGCCTATTCTCGTATAAATGCGATCCACTACTCCTATATGTGCTTCTGTCGCAGGTACGAAACTGCCCATTTGCGCCATAAGCGCTATTAACGCGACCTGTCTCAGGTAAGTGGACTTTCCCGCCATATTGGGACCGGTAATAATAACCACCCTGTTGTCGTAACAGTCAAGAAGTGTGTCATTTGGAACAAATGCGCCATTATCCAGCATTTTTTCAACCACAGGGTGACGCCCGTCCTTTATTTTTATTTCACAATCCTCACCGACTTTTGGTTTTGTGTAATTCTCCCGATCCGCTACCTCCGCCAGGGAGCACAAGACGTCCAAAACAGCCATTTGTGCTGCGGTGTTCTGTATTCTTAAAACCTGTGCGGAAATCTCCTGCCTGATCTGACAAAACAGCTCATATTCCAGTTCAATAACTTTCTCTTCCGCTCCCAGTATAGTATCTTCAATCTTCTTAAGCTCCTCTGTGATATATCTTTCGCAGTTAGCGAGGGTTTGTTTCCGGATATAACGGTCCGGGACCTGATTAAGATACGAATTTGTCACCTCAATATAATAACCGAAAACCTTGTTATATTTTATTTTCAGATTCTTTATGCCTGTTGCTTCCCTTTCTCTGCTTTCAAGATCCGCAACCCACTGCTTTCCATCAACACAGGCATTTCGGTATTTATCCACCTCATCTGAAAATCCGCTTTTTATAACTCCTCCTTCTTTGATTGTAAGGGGTGGTTCATCAGCAATTGCTGATTCAATAATATCATAAACATCCGTCAAAGGATCCGTTGCGTTTCTTATATCACAGCAGTATTCTGCTTTCAGACCGTGGATCATGTCAATAATTGCCGGAATCTGCCCGATGGATGCTTTAAGTGATATTAAATCCCTCCCGTTGACATTTCCGACGATAAGTTTTGCTGAAAGCCTTTCCATGTCATAAACCCGTTTTAAAAGTTCCATTATTTCATTGCGTATCATGAATTTTTCCATCAGCTCTTCAACCGCGTCAAGCCTTTTGTTTATTTCATCCACATCCAGAAGAGGCTGCTCAATCCATTTACGAAGCAATCTTCCTCCCATTGCCGTCATTGTTTTGTCCAGTACCCATAAAAGGCTTCCTCTTTTCTTTCTCTCTTTGAGGGTTTCCGTCAGTTCAAGGTTTCTCCTGCTGGAGCTGTCAATCATCATATAGCTTTCAATCTGATATGGCTTTATTTTATGAATGTGTTCAAGATCCACCTTCTGCGTTTCTTTGAGGTAATATATCAAAGCGCCTGCTGCAATCGCCGCAAGCTCCTGGTTTTTCAAAAGACTATCTCCATCGGTGTCCCCCACCCTTTTTATTGCTTCATCCGGTAAATACGCTTCATCTTCCATCACTGACACATAAATTCCCGTTTTTTCACTTAGCTCCTTAACAGGCATGATACTTTGAAAATCACTGTTAACAAGGATTTCGGAAGGGTGGTATTTGGATATCTCGTCATATAGTTTTTTAATTGTGTTGCCGTATACTATCTGGGTTACATAAAACTCAGCGGTTGTAACATCAGCCACGGCAACGCCAAAGTATTTCTGCCGGCAGTAAATTGTCATAAGGAAGTTATTCTTTTTTTCCTCAAGCATGGTCGGATCGGTTACCGTACCAGGAGTTATTACCCGGGTAACTTCCCTTTTAACAATACCCTTAGCCAGGGCGGGATCCTCCACCTGCTCGCAGATTGCAACCTTATATCCTTTGTTTATCAGTTTTGCTATGTAATTATGGGCTGAATGCCACGGAACTCCGCACATGGGTGCTCTTTCATCCAAACCGCAGTCGCGCCCTGTCAAAGTAATCTCCAATTCCCTAGAGGCCGTTATTGCGTCCTCAAAAAACATTTCATAGAAGTCTCCCAACCTGAAAAACAGCAGACAATCCTTGTATTTTTCCTTTGTATCCATATACTGCTGCATCATTGGTGTAAGTTTCATATCTGTCTCCTCACTCTACTTTTCCTTCCAGCCAGAAAGGTCTGGGATGTATTATTTTTACTTCTGCCAGCTGTCCTGTTAAATCCTGTCCGCTTGAAAAATTAACCAGTTTGTAATTCCGGGTTCTTCCCGTATACATGGATTCATTCTGCTTACTTTTTCCTTCAACAAGAACTTCCACAATCCTGTCCTTATATGAATTGTTAATTTCCTCGGTTATTGAATTCTGTATTTCCAACAGTCGCCGGAACCTTTCCTTTTTTACACTGTCCGGCACCTGGGGTTCAATCTGTGCCGCCTTTGTGCCCGTACGTTTTGAATATAAAAACATGAAAGCCTGATCAAACCTCACTTTTCTTACCACATCAAGAGTGTGTTCAAAATCCTCCTGTGTTTCGCCCGGAAAACCAACGATAATATCAGTGGTGAAAGATATATCGGGTATTGCGTCCCTTACTTTTTCAACCAGCTCAAGATAATGCTCCTTTGTATATTTTCTGTTCATCTCTTTAAGTATTCTGCTGCTTCCCGATTGAAAAGGCAGGTGCAGATGCTCGCATATTTTCGGAAGCTCTTTCATGGCCTTAATAAGGCTGTCGGATAAATCCTTCGGGTGGGAGGTTGTAAACCTTATTCTTTCTATTCCGTCTATGTCGTTAAGTGAATATAAAAGATCCGCAAAACCGTCTTTTTGGCCTGTATCGTTTCCATAGGAGTTTACATTCTGTCCTAAAAGTGTAATCTCTTTAAACCCTTTGCCTGCAAGCATTTTTACTTCATTTATAATATCTTCTTTTTTCCGGCTGCGCTCTCTCCCTCTGACATAAGGGACTATACAGTATGAACAGAAATTATTACAGCCATACATTATGTTAACCCATGCCTTGACCTGTTCAGATCTGGTCAAAGGAATACCCTCAACCACCTGCCCCTCAGCGTCCCATACATCAAATACCCTTTTACCGCTTGTCATGTATCTGTATAACAGCTCCGGGAAAGTGTGGAGGTTATGTGTGCCGAAAACAATGCTCGCATGGTGGTATGATTTTTTTATTTTTTCAACAGCCTTTGGCTGCTGCATCATGCAGCCTGTTACGGCTATTATGCTTTTCCTGCCGTCTCCGGATGGCTTTAAAAGACCTAAATGGCCGTAAATCTTTTCCTCTGCGCTTTCCCTTACACAGCAGGTTTCGAACACTATGACATCAGCCTGTTCATTCTCCGGTGTCCTTTCAAATCCCATTTCCTCCAGCATACCGATTAAATTTTCGGCATCATGCTCATTCATCTGGCATCCGAAGATCCTTACATCATATGTTGGGCGCCTGCCCTCTGAATTCACTCTTTGATTTGTTAATTCCTTTACCTTTTCTATATAAGCATACTGTTTTTGTATTGCTTCATCCAAAGCACAATTATTTATTCTGTTTGGCATTAAATCCTTTATCCCTCCATATATATTTAAAGCGTAAGAAATTGTACCCGTTTTTGCATAACAAAATAACGTACTGCAATTTTTGTGCTTGCGCAGCAAGATATATTTTTAAAACACGAAGTTTAAGCGAGGCCTGAGATTATATCCCGCATATTTTGATTATTAAGCCCCGTTATAAAAACAATTATACTTTTTATTTTGTCCACAGGCAAGAATTATGATTCTAAGCTACGGGCAGCAGTACTTGTTATGTTACTGTTCATACCCTGATTGATTCAGGTTCTGCCAAATTTGCCCCGGATATTGAGCAATGACAGTTACTGTTTACAGGTTCTGTATAAAGATATTGTGCAATAGAGGAAACTTTAGCGGAATGAAGCTTAGAGATGTATAGTCAGAGCGAGGAATAGCAAGCCGACTGTTTGAGCAAAAATGCAACATACATTATTATTTCCATATGCATTTTTGCGAGTTTCGGCTTGCCTGAGCTGAACTATACAGCTCTTGCAAATGAAGCTCTTGTTTCCGCTATTGCACATTATCTGACCTGATCAGTTACTGAATTAAGGTGTGAACAGTAACCTTGTTACGTTACTGTTCACAGTTTCTGTTAAAAGATATTGAGCGCTGTCTCTTTATGGATTTATGACAAGTAAAAAAAAGAGAGGGTTTACCTCTCCTTTTTTCTTTTTCATACGGTTATTCGGTTCGTATTGCCGAAAGGGCACTGATTTTGGTCGCTTTTCTTGCAGGGAAGAATCCTGATATCAGACCTATAAAAGCACTGAAAATCATTCCCATAACTGCCAGCCAAACAGGTATTATTGAAAGTTTGGCATCTCCTCCCATACCAATTCCAATGCCACCACCGGCAAATAACCGGGGTCCTAATTTATTTAACAAATATGAAACCCCAAAACTGAAACCAATGCCAATTACTCCGCCAATAAGCCCTATCATGGAAGCTTCATACAGGAACAGCCTTTTAATATCCTTTAACCGGGCCCCGATTACTTTCATAATCCCGATTTCTTTTGTTCTTTCGTAAATTGCCATAACCATCGTATTTGCGATACCTATAGCGGCAACCAGCAGGGATATGGCTCCAATCCCGCCAAGTACGCCCTGCATGACAGCCTGGGCTTTATTAGCCGACTCCAGTGATTCTGCCATACTGTATGCGTTCACACCGAGAGCCCGGATCTGCTCCTGAACCTCAAGCACATTTCTTATTTCGTTTACCTTTACTTTAGCCTGCTGGTATCCTATCTCAGTGGTTGTTTTCCTCCGGTTTTTCTGGTCCTGGTTCTGCTGGGATTTTTTATATTCCTCATGCAGTTTAACCAACTCATCTATGTTCATGTAGGCCTGGTAAGAGGTCTCCCAGCTTCCCTCCTCAAGAATTCCCACGCCTTCCACATTGTAAACCTTGGGTTTTCTGCCAGTCTGGCTTCCCGGAAGCTTCTCGCCAAAACTCATGTCAAAGGACATTTTTATCTTATCCTCAAGGAAGTTAAAATCCTTTTCTTCATTGCTATATATGGGGCCATATATCATCCGGCCTCTTCCCATGCTTTTCGGGTTATAGAACTGTTCCTTCATATTGTAGCCAAAAACAATCTGAAGCTTGTCATCAGGATTTAAAGATCTTCCCTCTGCAATTTTATATTCAAGAGCCGGCATAGCCTCCGGTTTTATTCCGGTTAGACTCACATATGCTACATATTTGTCTATCTGCATTTTTACACTGGTCTGGTAAAAAGGAGTTACGGTTTCAACGTTAGGTATCAGGGCAATCTGGTCAAGCACTTCCTGGGATATGGTAGGTTCAACCCATACATCATTACGGCCTCTTCTCGTATTAATATTGTCGTAGCTGGGGTGAACATTAATGACATTCATGCTGCCCATTTTGCTCATTTGCTCTTTATATGCGGTGTTCATGGCAATACCCAATGAAAGCATAATAACAATGGCAGTGGTACCTATCACAATGCCCAATACCGTAAGTATCGTTCTTACCTTGCTTCGAAACAGGTTTTTCAGCGCCATTCTTACTAAATCAAATATCTTCATCAAGCATCAACTCTTTTCTTTTCTTGCGTCTTTTTAATACAATAACAAGAATTATGATTCCAACCAATACCGCCCCACCGATTACAACAGGAATAAGCGGAAACTTGGACCCTTGTGGTTCCGGCATGCCGGGACCCATACCCATGCCCGGATCAATACCCGGAAAATCAATACCGGGATTTATAACCGGTGCCGCTTCCATGGCGTTTACGGTGAATTCCTTTTCAATTCTGTGTTCTTTACCTGCGGCGTCTTCAAAAGTGAAAACCAGAACGCCCTTTGTTTCACCCGGCATCAGCGGAATAATGCTTGCTTCATAATAATCGCTGTATCCGCTTTCAAAATTGCCTACAAAGTAATTTGATTCCCTGGTGTCAAATTCGCCCTCTACCTTAACCATCAGGTTAGACAACATAACCTTGCCCATGTTATAGAACTCAGCGGTAATGTAGACGGGCTCCCCAACGAACGCGGGTTCCTCGACAATGACGTCGGAAGTTTCAAGCTTTGCCGGCTGAATAACCGGTATTCCGAAAACATCCTCGCTGTTATTGGTTTTAACTTGTTTCTGTTCTATATACTCATATTCAAACAACGCTTTCACCACATAGGTCTTGGCTTTCGCATCGGGTATGGTATACATTACCATTTCCTTGCTGGAGGATTCTCCGGGTCCCAAATAATCTATATAAAAAGTATTACTGCTTTGCACCGGTGTGAACACGCTTCCTGTCTGTTCGCTTCCCTCATTGACAATAAGCGTTATTTTCATGTTCTCAACGGCCCTGATCTTGCTTGTGTTAAGGAATGTCATGTGGAGCGCAAAATTCTCTCCGGCATTCACCATACCCGGGTCGGAAAAATATTCGGATATAATGATTTTAGGAACTGTATTAAGAATCTCTTCTTCCTCTTCCTCATTTTCCTCCTCGGGCCTTTCTATTAAAACACCCATATACTGCTCTTTTCTGACTGTTTCTTCACCGTTTTTATATTCAATAACGGCTTTTATCGGATAAGTCCTGTTTTCACAGTCTTTTGACGCCATAAAGCTGAACGCTGCGTTAATGGATTCACCGGCTTCAACCTCAGCAATGTTAATTATATTCAGTGAGCGGGGAAGAATTTTATCGCCGGATTCAACAGTAACTTTCACATCTTTCGCCTTTGTTGTGCCCATATTCTTAATGTCGAAAGACACAGTAAAAGGCTGCTCCGTAAGAACAGAAGACCGAGGCGTTATTACGTTTTCGGTTATAATGTCCACATTTTCTTCTTTATCGTCTTCTTCTGCGGCATCGTTGATAACCGTAACATACATTGTATATTGTTCAGGATTGGACAAATCCTTGTGTTTAAGCAATATTGTTATGCCGTATGTGCCTGAATCCAGATCCTTTTTCGCTTTAAATGAATATGTTATCGCTTCATTATGAAGTCCTTTCAATTCAAACAGATATTTTTTCGTTACATTATCCATGAAGTAGAAATAATCGTTGGATTCCAGGTCCACAATAACATTCTCAGCTTCAAGGGTTCCCATATTCCATACATCAAAGTTTACCGTAAAGTTATCCTCAGGTTTTATTTCCCTGGGATTTGACACCGCGTCACGAACCACAAGCTGAGGCGGCAGGTTGGTATTGTCAATATTTATGTAAATCTCCTTATTTTCAGTAAAGTCAATATTATAAATGTTTTTGTATTCTATAGTCAATGGCAGTGTATAGGTTTTTTCCTCAGCATATTTATCTATATTAAACCGGAACTCGACGTTCACAGTCTGATTGGCAGAAAGCTTATCAACAGTTTCATAAACTGTCATCTGATTAATCGCAAAAGGAAGCCCCTTGAGATCCGGCGTAATTTTAATATTCCTTGCCTCATAATTGGAGTTGTTGAATATTGATAACGGGATATTAATTGTTCTGCCTGCTTTTCCTGTTGGTATGTCAGATGAACCCAGTTCCAGAACAGGTTTATACTTCGAGAGGTCAACTTCTCCTCCTCCTCCGCCTCCGCCTGTATCGGGTTCGTATTTGGCTTCGCTTATATACAGGTTTCGCTTTGTAGAACCAAAATCCCCGTCATTAATAAATTCATATTCGATTGTAATGGGAAGATTCTTGTCGGATCCACCTGTATATAGCATTTCAATTTCTTGAGATTCATCAAATTTAATGTCCAGCGTGTATGGGTTTGGCAAACCACTAACCTGAAATGAAGCAGTGGTATCAAACTTAATCCTTATATCTGAAAAGTCTTCTCTGTCGATTTTCTTTTTTAACGTTATAATCAAATCAAAGACTTCACCTTCATGGATAGACTCTTCGCTTACTGAATATGCTATATCAATAGCTTCGTTAATTTCAGCAGGTTTTTTTACATCAGGCTCTCCCGTACCAGAGCCCTCTTCGGCAAACACCTCAATTGAAAAAGTTACACTGTTTACCAATAGCATTAATACCATCATAAAAACCAGGATAAAACCTTTTTCGCGTTTACGCATTTGCTGCACTCTCCTTCAAAGTATATTTCCCTTTGTCTTCAATAATTTTTTCAATTAAGCCATCCTTTACATGCACAATCCTGTCAGAATAAGCAAGGGCCTCCGTATCATGGGATACAAGCATGATTGTCTGACCGTATTTTTTCGCCATGTCTGTAATCAAATCCATTATTTCTATTGTTGTATTTGTATCCAGATTACCTGTGGGCTCATCGGCCAGAATAATTTCCGGTTTCACTACAAAAGCTCTTGCAATACTGGCACGCTGCTGCTGGCCACCACTCATCTGGTTGGGTTTATGAGAAAGCCTGTCACCCAAACCTACAGCTTTCAGCATATCTATTGCCGCTTTTTCACGGGCTTTTTTGGAATAGCCCTTGAAAGCAAGGGGCATACTAACATTTTCCAACGCGGTAAGATTAGGAAGTAAATTATATGACTGGAATATAAACCCTACATACTTCTGTCGGAACCTGGCAAGCTGCTTTTCATCAAGCTTTTCGATATGATAGTCTTTGACAATGATACTGCCTCTTGTAGGCTTTTCCAGGCCCGCAACCATGTTTAAAATAGTTGACTTTCCGGAACCGGAGGTGCCGTAAAGGCAGCATATTTCACCCTTTTTTATTTCAAGATCAATCCCTTTCAGGGCATATACTTTTTCCTGCCCCATACGGTAAACCTTTTTAAGGTTTTCAATTTTAATAATGGTTTCCATACACTCTCCTTCTGCAACCCCTGTCGATCAGCAGAAAATTATCTGACCGGCTGTGTAATGTTAGTCGAAATTAATCAGCAAAATAATAACATATAAAATTCGGTAGCAATCATATTACAGCTGAGCACCGGATAATCAATATTATGATTGAACCGTGGCAAATCCTGATAAAAACCCCGATACCGGAATACGAAGTTTTTTGCTTCCCGGTAAACAACCATAATATCGCGAAGTATTTATACATTACTTCTCAATTGCCTTGAATATTCCGTTACCAGTATAGACGTAATATTTGTAATAAAAGTTTCATAAATTATTTATTTTTAAAAAATCTTTGATCGGGTATTGAATTAAAAGCGGGTTTTTTAAAGGTTCAAGCCAGTTTATGATTTTCAGGAGATTTTCTTCCGCCATTGCCGTGCAGCCTGAAGTATAGCTTTCCTTTCCGCGCCAGATATGCATAAAAATTGCACTTCCTTTGCCTGGTACCGGGTTATGCGTGTTATATTCAATAACGATAAAATAACGGTATATATCCCCTATTCCGTACAAATCCTCCGCAGAAGCCCATCTTCTTTCGGGAAGCCCTTTTTGATATGTATTGTAAAGGCTTGAATCAGGATCATCAACCCAAAAATCATTTTCTTCGAATCTTGTATAGAGAAGTCTGGTGCCCGGGTTTTCATCCCGTCCAAAGCACCTGTATAAAGGGAAAATCCCTATCGGAGACTTCTTGTCCCCCTCCCTTTTATCATAAGTCATACCGTTTCTTCCTGTAACACAGTCAAAGGGCTCAAATACAGTCTGCCACTGACTGTTAACCTTTTCGTAGGTGTAAGCTGCTGCTTTGCTGGTTTCAGGATTATCAGCCAGCACCAGCAATATTTGCCTGGTATCATTAATGCCATCCAGGTTGTTCAGCTTATCGATTATCGGGTCAATTTTAATGCTCTGATCATCAACAGGCGCATCACCTTGCATAAATTCCTCCAAATCCACATCCAAAACGCTGTATTTGTCAGAATCACTGTCGTTGTAGTGCCACCATTCGGTTGTTATTGTTGTAAACCCGTTTTTAACCATAACATTGGTAAGGAGCTCAACGTTCCTTCTGGCTGTTTCTGATATATTTTTATTGTTTCTTGCGGCTTTCCCGGTGAAGTCATCAAACTCAGCAGGCATTTCAAGTTCGTTTCCATCCATATCCGCAAGAGTCACATCAACCGCAGTGCCCTTGTTATGCTTGGAACCGCCCGCGTACGGGTTTGCAACATATCTTGAATCGGGGACCAAATCCCAGAATATTTTCTGAACGGATAAGGGCCGGTAAGCATCCCATATTTTCAGTTTATAACCCATTTCCATCAATTCCTCATTTGCCTTTTTAAGCTTCATGGCAGTTGACTTTTGCAGAACACATATATCATGCGGGTAAACCTTTGTTTTTGTAAAATTATCTTCTGTCGCATATTTCAATTCTATTTCTATGTCGGGAATTATATCCTTTACCAAAACAAGCCCTTGTATTTCAAGAGGTTCTTTTTCCTCTTCCTTTACCGAAACTGCCTGCTCTTTATCTGAATCAGCATTTCGATTCTGCAAATTCTCTGATGTTGTACCTGTTGTTTCATCCGATGTTAAGGCAGGTTCACTGAAGTTTTCCTTAGTTTCGCTACCGGGGTTTGTTTGCTCCGTTGCAGGCTTATCATTTTCCATCGCATCAGATGAGAAAACCGGCTTATCATTTATTCCTGCCTGTGTTTTTCGGTCTGAGCAACCCGCTGTTATTAAAAGGACAGCCACTAAAAACGATGTCAATAAAATTTGCTTTATTCTTATCCTATTAATCTTATCTTTCATTTATTAACCTTCTTTCGTTAATCAGGAAGTGAAATCGCGAAGCCGCATTCTGATATACCATACCATAATCTGTTTACTGTAAATGGAAGATGTATATTTTCATTTTCCCGGGAAGGATGTGCAACCTCGCTTCATTTGCTCCCTATTGAAACCACACCCGTTAAGGCCATCAGGTATTCAATGCCTTTACTGGTGCAAACATCGAGGGGTGTGACAGCAACCTGATACAGCACTACAGGTTTTAAGCTGCCATCACCGGTTTTTTCGTAAACTGTCGCCACGTCATGTATTATATAATGTCTGTTCTGCCATTTTCCCAGATACATCATCGCATGCCCGGGCATATATAAAACCGAACCAGGCCTTAAGCCATCAATTATATCGAGACGGTCCTGCCTGCTTTTGCCTCTTAATGATATCGCTCCTTCAACCTGTTCCTGCTGCCCGGTGTTTCTTGGAAGCTTAATGCCGAAAGTACGATAAATATCAAGGATAAAGGATGAGCAGTCCCTGGCATTGTTCATTCCTCCCCAACCGTAGGTTTCACCAAGAAATTTGAAAGCCTGTTTCAGAACATTCCCTGTCGTGTAATCAAGGTAGCCCCTTTGAACACTATCCGTTGCGGTAATCATCACGTCCAGGTATTCAAGATTCCACATCCCGTCCGCTGCCGGGAAACTGACCGTATAAGAACCATTATTATCAGATTTAAGCGGTAAGGCAACTCCCATATCCAATTGCAGACCGGATACTCGTTTGTCCTGCGATACCGGGGTATGAATAAACGCGCCTGTTATAACAAGCTTCTCCTTATTGGACAGAAACTCCTCAATTTTGTTCCATGAACACAATGCAACATCAGATGCAGGTATCCAGGCCATATAATTATAAATATGGGCAAAATACCATTTGCCATCCTCACTTGTATGGTAAACAGCAACCGGTTCCGCAGGATATACCGCAGTTTCCGTGAACAAATCGTTTCTCATGTTTTTCGGGTTGTCATAGGCTTCTTTGTTTGCAGGCCATGTACGCATTAAAGTACGTTTCACAGTTATTCCATATTTCACTTTTATTAGTTCAGGAATATTTGATAAATTCAAATTCTCCCTGAGCGCATCATAGTCAGCTTCCTGATATTTTTTTCCGGACTCGTCATAGCGCACTGACTGAGGTGGAGTGCTTAATTCTTTTATATGTTGAAGCACTTTTCTACCGGAAACAGACTGCGGAAATTTTTCAGGATCAGTCAGAAAAGGAAGTTTATTAAAATTAATATCGTTATACCGCCTTATCTCTTCCTTTGACAATATTATTTCATCCCCATTTTTACTTAGGTTCATCCAGAATTGAGCCTTTTGCATCTCTTTGGCAACACCCGGGACCTGGGGTAAGTTATTCCGGGGTTCATCTGTGGTTGTTTTACCGTGTGCAACGTTTACAGGCTCAGTTTCCTTTACCGGCTCTGAAGTTTCAACGGTCTCATTTTTTTGAGACGTTGGAGCCGGTGATTGAACTTCAACCTCCGACGGTTCCTGTGACGGAATTTTTGTGGTTATATTCACAGCATCCTCCCCTGTGGTTTTGCAGGCTGATAAAAATATTAAAAATAATGCGGTTACCAGTATAATTGTATTTCTCATATGTGTCCCCTATTCTTACAGTGTCGGGTTAAACTAACCATATCAATAATTTAGCATAGATCAGGGCTAAGAACAAATTACAAAATTATGTACAGCAAGTATTGAAAAAATCTGATTTAAAAAATGGCGCATACCCGGATATTCTTAATGCCCTTTTGCTAAAAAAAAACGGGAGTGTGCGCGGCTTTTCCGGCATACCTCTAAGGTTTAATCCATAATATCAGGGGCAGAACCACACTGGCAGGATGTAAAATTTATTACTGTTACAGGTTTTGTAAAAATTATTGTGCAACAGAAGGAAACTTTAGCGGAATGAAGCTCTTGTTTCCGCTATTTACAATATCTGACCTGATCAGTTACTGAACCTAAGTGTGAACAGTAACTAAAAATTGTTAACCTTTAAAGTGAATAAAAACATCAATAATGTTAAATAAATAGGTTTAACTAAATAGCATAAACTAAGATTCGGTGGTAATTTTATGTTAATTATTTACGCAATTGCGGTATTATTCTCCTGGGTATTCTGCGAATTGAGCATTAAACTTTTTGAGCTTATTTATTATATAAAAATAAGCATTCTTGTTGATAAAATTGAGTGCAAGGATGATCTTTTGTTTTTAAGGACAAAGGATTTTGAGCATGTTATTGCCGAAGTTTTCAGGAGAAACGGATATAAGGTTCGGTTTTCCGGTCATTTTGGGGAGGGTGGCACCGGCATTATTTTAAACGAACTGTATTATGTTCTGGCAAGAAAGGAACACTACCACCATCTTGTTGAAATAGAGTTTGCAAAAAAATTAAAGCGCCACATGGACAATAACTCAATATACCGGGGCATGGTAGTAACACTGGGTGATTTTAAAACCAACACTAAATACTACTGCCATATAAATGTAATCGCCTGCATAAACGGTGACCAGCTGCTGCAAATGTGTAAGGATGTTAAGGGTTCAGGCTTTGATACAATATTTGCAAAATCCCAGAATTGAATGGAACTCTCACATGTCACTATTCACACTTTCTATATTATGAGATATGGCTGTGCAATAACGAAGAATAGGCTCTCCCTATGAGCAATCTGTTAATTTTGGAAGGTTTATTCAAGACCTTGCAGACAAAATAAATAACAATACATTTATGGATTATGCAAATGAATCATTTCTTCCGGATGAAAGAGCGGTGCTTAACCTCCGGAATTACATACTGGATCAGATGGAGGCTCTGGACACCATATCAAATGATAGGCGTATTGTCGCATTAAAGGCTACAACAATAATATGCTGGATAATGATTTCAAAACCTGATATGGGCAGGTGGGAACTTGCAAAAGCGCCAAATAAGCTTTCTGTTAAGGAGTATATTGATCGCTGTACTATGCGGTATGGCATTGTTTCAAGGGAAGTGTTTTCCCTTGAGCATAGCCCTTATACCTGGCAGGAAGCTTATGAGACCTTAAAGTCCCTGGAATATGCTGGTGAAATCCAAAGGGGCCGGAGGATGAAGAGCGGAAGAACATGCTGAAATCCGCGCTGTCACGGGCAGGCTTTATACCCGAAATGGACAGAATGGTTCTATGGGTATAAAAATGAGTAAAGTTAACCTGATTCTTAAGTGTGAACAGGTAAACAATAAAAAAAACAGTATATAAAAAACGCCGCAATTTTGCAGTGTTATCTGCGAAATCACGGCGTATTTCATATGTAATCCTCAGCTTCTGAACAGAACCGATTCCTTTTTAAACATCAGAACCGACATATATAAAGCAAGTCCCACACATAGAAACGATGAACCCAGTGCCAGCAACAATTTACTGTAATCAAAGACACCGCCAAGCAGCATCTTTAAAGAGGATATCGTATTTAAAACCGGTATTAAAAACATATATGTCTTTAAATCATTTGCCTGCATCATCATTGAAGCGTATGACGGTATCATGGCCACAAATATAAGCATCGACAGATATGTCTGCCCTTCCTTGAAAGAACGGGCAAATGTACTGATAGTAAGTTGAATGCCTGAAAACGTCATCCCCATTAATATGGTTATTGCCAATGAAAGCAGTACCGCAGCAGGCTGCATCCTTATTCCGCCGACATTTCCCATGCCCATCGTTATAGATTCAGGGCTGATAAGATACGATATGATAAAACCTGTTAAAGTGGATAAAACACCTACAAAGGTAAAAACATTAATGGTAAAATATTTCCCCAATAGAATGGATAAACGGCTTGCCCGTGTTGTCAGCAAAGGTTCAAGAGTCATGCGTTCTTTCTCACCCGCCACCAGGTCTGTTGCTGCGGGAATTCCGCCCACAGCCACCAGCATGGTAATAAGCATGGGGAAAATCATTGAAACCATCATATTTCCGGGAGCTCCATCCGATAGATTCACTCTTTCTCCAACAGCGGCTGTCAGAATTACAGGGTCTATCCCCAGCTCCTGAAGTCTTCTGTTGGTCATTTCATTGTTAAATCCGGCTATCGCGCGCTCCAGTACATTAACAGTACCACCGGAGCTGGATTTTGAATCATCAAAAAGAATTTTTATGCTAAAAGGCTCACCTTTTTCCAGTTTTAATTTAAAATCCCTGTCTATGTCAACAACAAGCTTGACATTGCCATTTTTAATTTCTTCTTCCGGGTTTTCAACCGGATCCTTTACAATAATATTTTCATCGTGTATGGCAATTCGTGTCTTAAAAAATTCCTGCGCCTCATCACTGGCGCTTTCCCTGGTAAGGGCAACGGTGATGTTTTCACTCATTTCCTGTTGAAATTTCCTGGTTCCGCTTCCCAACAAAAGCATCAAAACCGGCATCAGAATTATTGGTAACAATATATTTGAAAACAGTGATTTTTTGTCTCTTGCTATATCCAATACTTCCTTTTTAAAAACAATCAAGGTATGTTTTAATTTCATTGCCTGCCACCTACCAATCGTATAAAGATTTCTTCAAGATTGCTGCTGTTGTATTTGTTTTTAAAGTTATCAAGGCTATCAACATCAACCAGATTACCTTTGCTAATAATAGCAATTCTGTCGCACAATTTATCTACCTCACTCATTGTATGGCTGGAAAATATGATTGTTTTGCCAAGTTTATTCTGCATTTTAATGAAATCCTGAATAACTATCATGGCACTTACATCCAGACCTGCGCTTGGTTCGTCCAGCAGCAGGATATTCGGATCATGGACTATGGCGCGCGCAAAGGCTGCTTTTTGACGCATACCCTTAGAAAGCTTTCCTGCCGGTTTATTAATATAATCCTCCATTTCGAAAATCCCGGCAAGATATTCAATTCTTTTCTTTATGTACTGTTTATCCATGTTGTTAAGCTCGGCAAAATAACTTATGTTTTCCGCCACAGTCAACCTGTTATATAAACCACTTTCCCCTCCAAAAAGAATGCCAATCTCTCCTCTTACCTTTTCGGGTTCTTTTTGTATATCGTAACCGTTCAGGAC
>JAAYGP010000090.1 GCA_012727625.1 Clostridiaceae bacterium | reverse complement strand
CTGGCAAAACCCTATGCCAACGGCTTTTATGGACTTGGCAATTTCATTGATATATTTACAAAGGACAAGTTGTTCAATAAAACACTGTGGGTGACCGTAAAGTGGGTATTTGGTACAGTATCTGTCCAATTGATCCTCGGCCTTATAGTTTCAAATGTGTTAAATCAAAAGATGAAATTCAGAGGTATCTTAAGAGCCGCAACATTTTTGCCCTGGGCTGTGTCTGGTATCATAACCTCTATGCTCTGGTCTTTAATCTATAATGAGCATATGGGGCTGCTTAATGCAATTTTAATGAAATTAGGGATAATCGAAGAGGGGATAGCCTGGACATCATCGATAAAAACAGTATTTGGAGCAATTGTTGTAGCAGAAATATGGAGAGGCTTCCCCTTTTTCGTGATTATACTTCTTGCCTCACTTCAGAATATACCTGAAAGTATCTATGAATCCTGCAAGGTTGACGGAGCAGGGAGAATGAGTACCTTTCTGTATATTACCCTGCCTTATCTGAAAGACACTATAATATTTGGCACAATTCTAAGAGGTGTATGGGAGTTTAATAATATTGACGTTATTTATGCCATTACAGGAGGTGGTCCCGCAAACATGACAACAACACTGTCCATGTATATGATTAACCAGGGCATTAAGGCTAATAATTTCGGTTATGCTTCCGCACTGGCGGTCATTATATCCATACTGCTTATAGTTCTGATTTATTTCTATATGAAGATAATGGGATATTCAGAGGAGGCAATGTAAATGACAAAAATTAAAAAAGTGCTGGAAAATACTATATTCAGATATATTCCTCTTCTTTTGACAATGATGTATGTGTTTATGCCGATTTACTGGGCATTGGCTGTTTCGCTCAAGCATGAAAAGGATATAATGCAAAAGCCGGTTAAACTGATACCTAATCCCGCAACATTCGATAATTATAAATTTGTATGGAGTAAATCCGGTTTTTCCAGGTATTTCCTGAATACTATTTATGTATCGGGAATATCAGCATTAGCGGTTGCAATATTTGCCGTGCTTGTTGCTTACGGGCTAAGCAGATTCAGATTTAAAGGCAAAAAGTCATTTATGCTTGTTTTCCTTGCAACTCAGTTGATTCCATACAACATGTTGATAATACCATTGTTTTTAATTTACAAGAATATGGGTATTATAGGTTCCCTGACTTCCTTAATCATTACATATACAACAGTTTTCCTGCCATTTAATGCAATTCTTATGAAAAGCTTTGTGGATGGTATACCGTTCGAGATGGAAGAGGCAGCCATGATTGATGGTTGCAACAGAATGGGGGTGATTTTCAGAATTGTTCTGCCCATATTGGCGCCAGGCCTGGTTGCTATTGGTTCGTTTGCGTTCTTGTCAAGCTGGAACGAATATATTTTCCCAGTGATGTTTATAAACAACAAAGATAATTTTGTTGTATCAGTGGGACTGAATTTCCTGATAGGGCAGAATGTGCTCATGTACGGGCCTCTTGCAGCAGGGAGCATTATTGCATTATCAGTGCCAATCCTGATTTTTGCATATATACAAAAGTTCCTTGTTCAAGGCTTAAGTGCAGGTTCAGTAAAAGGGTAACTCAGGAATCGGTTATTTAAACTACGGTAGGGGGGTATTGCATTTAATTTAATGCGGTCAAAATAAAAGG
>JAAYGP010000089.1 GCA_012727625.1 Clostridiaceae bacterium | reverse complement strand
CAGCATAATATCTTTTATTGTCTATAAGGGAATACAACTGGTGCGTGAAACCCGTGCAATGCAACTGGTTAAGGGTATTCTTTTCATTGTTATAGGGCTAAAAGTCGCCCAGCTGATAGGGTTAAAAACCATGGCATTTCTTCTTGAGGGAGCCATTCCGCTTTTGGGGTTTACATTAATAGTATTGTTTCAGCCTGAACTGAGACGTGGGCTTGAAAAAATCGGAAACAGCGGCTTCAGGAATTTTATATTCATTGATGATGATGAAGAGCAGCTTAGAACAACGGCCTCAATAGAAGAAATTGTAAAATGCTGTACCCATTTTTCCAAAGAATATATCGGAGCCCTAATTGTTATAGAAAGAAACACGAAGATAGGTGATGTGATAAACACCGGATCCCAGTTGGATTCATTGATAACTTATGAGCTTCTGGTGAACATCTTCACACCGAACACTCCGCTTCATGACGGTGCTGTTATTATCAGGGACAATAAAATAAAGGCAGCGGCTTGTTATTTGCCATTAACAGAAAACCCAAGTTTAAGCCATGAATTAGGGACCAGGCACAGGGCGGCCCTTGGAATTACGGAAGTGTCCGATGCCATTGCTGTTGTTGTCTCGGAGGAATCCGGCAAAATATCATATGCGCACAATGGAGGTCTGACAAGAAATCTGACACCTGACACATTGCGAAAAGCATTGTATCGCTTTCTTCTTGATAAGAATTCAAAAAAGAAAGTACGTTTCTGGTTTAGAAAGGTGAAAGCGGATGAATAGAAGCATAGATAAATTTTTCGAAAAAGATTTGGTTCTAAGAATTATATCCATACTTGTTGGTATTTTGATATGGTTTATTGTTTTGGATCAGCAGAATCCTCTTTCAGAGCGTACTTTATCAATTCCTTTGAGAACAAACAAGGAAGTTCTTGCAGACAGCAACATCAGCCTTGTATCATCAAATATTCCGACCACGGTTGATATTGTTATTAAAGGAAGGAAGCAAAGGCTTGAAAAGGTTCTTTCCAATGACTTTTACGCGTTTTTGGATTTCAGCGCAATTGAAGATACCGATACTGTTGAGATGTCTCTTCCTCTTCCGCAATACACAGGGGATCAGGATATTATAATTTCCGACATAAACCCCATGGTTGTCAAGATTAAGCTTGAGCGTATTGTAAGAAAGGAATTTCCAATAGATATAAGGTGGACAGGCACTTTGGAAGAGGGCTATGAAGTCGTTAACGTTAAGCTGAATCCCAATACGGTTATTCTTCAGGAACTTGAAAGTGTTATGAACAGTGTGAAGAATGTAATGGTAACCTTGGAAAAGGAGCAGCTTCTTAAGGAGGGTTCAATAAATAAAAGGATTGAGGTCTATAATGACAATGATAAAATTGTTTCCTCCCTTGACGGAAGCGTTCAGGTAAACATTGTGTATGACCTTGTTAAAGATGTGCCTATATTAACAACAGTAACCGGAGAGCCCAACAAGGATTATTACTTAAAGGATTACACCCTGTCTCAGAATTCAGTTCAGATAATGGGTGACTATAATTTGATTAAGGATATTTCACATATTGTTGCTGAGCCCCTTGATATTGATAAGGCTGATGTTTCATTCCAGCGGAATTTAAGACTGCAGCTGCCGGAAAATGTTCAGCTGTATAAAGATAGTGATACAATTACAGCACAGGTTAACATAGAAAGATACTCCAAAAAAATGATAAGTATTCCAAATACATCCATAACCATTTTTGGCGCGGATGTTTCAGGTAATATAAAATATCGTATACTGGAAAATGAAATTGCGTTTAATATTAAGGGACCTGCTGAGATTTTGGATACTGTTGATCCAAAATTAATTAAAGGTTATGTTAACGTGTCGGAAGCAGGCGAAGACACTGCAACCGTGCAGGTGCAAATGTCAATGCCTTCCGGAATATATACGGATGAAACAGTTTATGTTACTGTTCAGACAGAAATTGTGGAATCAGAGGTTGTGGATGAAGAGATATCGCCGACCCTGACACCTGCTCCAACTCCAACCCCAATCCCAACCCAGGCACCAACCCCTGCTCCAACCTCTGAAACAACTCAACCGCCTGAAAGGGAAAATCCTGAAAAACCAGGCAATGCTCCGTAGTATGGAATTTATGTAAGAATAATCCTGGTAACTGTTCACAGGTTCTGTTAAAAGATATTGTGCAATAGAAGTAAATTTTAGCGGAATGAAGCTCTTGTTTCCGCTATCGCACAATATCTTACCTGTAAGTAACTGTATCAGGATGTGAATAGTAATATTCCATCATCTCTTTAAATTAGTGAACATATTTTATCTTGTGCAATTTCCCCCCATATGTTAAAATGACTTTTGTATGATTATACAGGCATTTTTTCAGCTCCTGCTGGCAAGAATAAATTGAATACTTGCGGAAACAGGAAGCTGAATGCTTGTGAAATATGGGGTGGGTCCCAGAAGCTGTAAAACGCTTATCTTAAAGAGAGTGAACAATAAAAAGCAAAAGGAAGAAAATAAAATATGACAATTACGCTTACTGATTTTATGCAACAGTTTTTCAGTAATCCTGCATTAATGATTACTGTAGTGTTAACATTGGCGGTTGTATTTGTTAACGGATGGACGGACGCACCAAATGCTATTGCTACATGCATATCTACCAGATCCTTAAGTCCCAGGGCAGCGATTGTCATGGCTGCAATATTTAATTTCCTTGGCGTTTTGGTAATGACATTACTGAATGCAACAGTTGCGGAAACCATATATAAAATGGTCGATTTCAGGGGAGATTCCTATTCAGCTTTGGTTGCCCTCTGTGCAGCAATGTTTGCCATAGTTCTCTGGGCGACTGCTGCCTGGTGGTTCGGCATTCCAACCAGTGAAAGCCACGCGCTTATAGCAGGGGTTTCTGGAGCAGCCATTGCGCTTCAGGGTGGCATCAGCGGCATTAATCCGGCGGAATGGGTGAAAGTAATATATGGTATTATACTGTCTGTTCTTATGGGGTTCCCTTTAGGTTGGATCATAGTAAAATCAATTGAAAGTATATTCCGCGGTTTTAACCGCAAAAAGACTTCTGTATTCTTTCAGCATTCACAGATTCTTGCCAGTGCGGGAATGGCATTCATGCATGGTGCCCAGGACGGACAAAAGTTTATGGGCGTGTTTATGCTGGGTGTATTTTTAGCCAGGGGTCAGGCGAACGTTACAGAGTTTACAGTTCCTATCTGGCTTATATACGTTATTTCCGCAGTGATGGCTATTGGCACATCCATAGGTGGTTACCGGATTATAAAGGCGGTTGGCATGGACATGGTTAAACTTGAAAAATACCAGGGTTTTTCGGCGGATCTAGCCGCGGTAATCAGTCTGTTAACAGCTTCAGTTTTTGGTTTGCCTGTTAGTACCACTCACACAAAAACTACAGCAATAATGGGAGTTGGCGCAGCCAAAAGGCTTTCAAACGTGAACTGGAATATAGTTAAGGAGATGGTTTTGGCCTGGGTTTTAACTTTTCCCGGTTGTGGTTTGATTGGCTTTTTAAT
>JAAYGP010000088.1 GCA_012727625.1 Clostridiaceae bacterium | reverse complement strand
TTACTGAAGCTGCCAGACAGTTCATCCAAAGGATACAAGAAGCAAGAGGCTTGTAGATGGAATTTTAAGGAAAAGCGTTACAGATGCATTATTATAAACTGAATACCAGGTTTTAAAAAAGCCTGATGTTGGGGATAGAAGTTGAATCAATACCATATTGATTGGATCGAGTGATGGTAAGAACCACTGACAAAACAATAAGCTTAATTGTACAAGGAGGTTGTCGCATGAGCATATTAAATGTAAAGCCTAAATCAGAGTGTATGTATGATTGTATATCTCTGGGTGAAGTTATGTTAAGGCTTGATCCGGGAGAGGGGCGCATTCGCAATGCAAGATATTTCAGAGTATGGGAAGGCGGGGGAGAATATAATGTTACCCGCGGGTTAAAGAAATGCTTCCGCATGGATACTGCTGTTGTAACTGCGTTTGCTGATAACGATGTTGGCCGTTTGGTAGAGGATTTCATAATGCAGGGCGGCGTTGACACACGTCTTATTAAGTGGGTGCCCTATGACGGGAAAGGCAGAACTGTCAGGAATGGCCTTAATTTTACTGAAAGAGGTTTTGGCGTAAGAGGCGCGCTCGGAGTATCTGACAGAGCAAACACAGCTGCTTCAGCCTTGAAAAAGGGAGACATAGACTGGGAATATATTTTCGGGAAATTAGGAAGCCGCTGGTTTCATACCGGTGGAATATTTGCCGCTCTCTCTGAGACTACGCCTGATGTTGTGCTGGAAGCAGTAAGCGCAGCCAAAAAGTTTGGAACTATTGTTTCCTATGATCTAAACTACAGGCCGTCTTTATGGAAGAGTATAGGCGGACAACAAAAAGCCCAGGAAGTTAACAGGGAAATCGCTAAATATATAGATGTTATGATTGGTAATGAGGAAGATTTCACAGCCGCGCTCGGGTTTAAGGTGGAAGGCAATGATGAAAACCTTAAGGAACTGAATATTGAAGGATATAAAAAGATGATCAGGGAAGTTGTTAAGGAATATCCGAATTTTAAGGTTATTGCGACAACACTGCGCACCGTTCATACCGCGACTTTGAATGACTGGAGCGCAATATGCTGGGCTGGTGGAGAGATATATAAAGCCAATGATTATAAGAACCTTGAAATTATGGATCGCGTGGGTGGAGGAGACAGCTTCGCTTCAGGGTTAATATACGGATTAATGGAAAAAGGCGATCCTCAGGTGGCAGTAAACTATGGTGCAGCCCATGGGGCGCTTGCAATGACAACTCCGGGTGACACTTCCATGGCCGACGTAAAGGAAGTTGAAAAGCTGATGTCCGGCGGAAGTGCCCGTGTTGTCAGATAACCCTGTATTAATCTTTTACATGCTGAACCGCCCTGTTCATGACAGTGAAAGCGCAGGCGGGGAAAATGTACTTTTTGCCCGGAAATGGGTATAAAGAAATCCACTGCTTCACATGAACGCGGTAAATACCCGGCTGTCAATATCTATTGAAATACACAAAAAACGCTTCGACACACTGCAGGTATAATGCCGCTTGCAGAAAAGTGCCGAAGCGTATTTTATTGCTATCTTATATATGGTGCAAAATACCAGCAAATTTGGTGTTGACAAGCATAAGATATCCTGTAACAATCATTAATCGTCGCCCGTTGAACACGGTTAATTCAAGTGAATACGGGCATTATAAAAATGAAAGATTATTCTCACAGTTTTTAAGTCGGATGGGAACAACTAATTAACATAAATCGATCAGAAAACAGACAGAACTGAAAAAAAATACAAATTGACGATGCGGATATGGAATGGTATAATGGTTACCCGGCCATATCAGGGATAGAGACTGGAAACTTGTATCTGACATATAATAACCAGCATTTACTTTCCGTTATCCAGTGCTCAGTATCCGGTCTGTACCTTGAAAACTGTATAATGTAATAGCTCAATAAGAAATATTGAGGTAACGAAGCATGGTTAAGAAAGAAACTCCGAAGAGGGGATAGAATTCTTAATGTGTG
>JAAYGP010000087.1 GCA_012727625.1 Clostridiaceae bacterium | reverse complement strand
GAATAAACGTACAGTATAGCCGTTTTCGCATAATCAAGACAATAAGAAAAGTGATAAGGATCAGGCATATTGCAAGTTTGATTAAAATGTGCATAAAAAACAGGCAGAGGTTTTAGAGCTGCTTTTGCTGTTATCCTTTGTGGTGTGGTGTGAACCCCTCTCCCAGGACTTCCCTTACATCAGTCAGCAGTACGAAAGCTTCCTGATCAATGCTTTTTACTATTTCCTTTACTGTGTGAATTTCTTCTTTTTTAACAACACACAGCAGTATCGTATATGGGTTTTCGGTATACATCCCTTTCCCGTATAACCCTGTGACCCCTCTGTTTACTTTAAGCATTAATTCCTTAGCAATCGCTTCGGAATGCTTTGATATAATCATTAATGATTTTGAGAAATTTATACCCTCAAGAAATCCGTCCATGGTACGGGCAGAAATATAAAGTGCCACTACGGAATATAGCACCAACTGAAAGCTCTGAAATACAAAAGCTACCAGCAAAACCACCAGTCCGTCCAGAATTAAAAGCAGTTTTCCCGCAGGAATCCAGGGAATGGCTCTGTTCAACACAGCTGCGCCCATATCGGTACCTCCTGTTGTAGCTCCCTCTTTAAACACAAAACCCAGACCCAAACCTGTGGTAAAACCTCCAGCCAGTGAATATAACAATAAATCATGGGATGATTTGCCCAGAATAAACCTGTCTGTAAGATCAGTAATCCAGGGAGCCGTAAGGTCTATGAATACAGATAAAAGAAATGCCCCGATTAATGATTTGATAATAAAATATTTCCCTTTTATTTTGAATCCCGCCAGAAACAAAGGAACATTCATAGCCAGCATAGCAGCTCCAACAGGAATTTTCCCGCCGGATACGTGATAAAGCACGGTAGCAATACCGAAAACTCCTCCAGGCGCAATCTTATACGGAATCAGAAAAATATTCATGGACAAAGCCATAATTATTACTCCCAGAAGCAACTGGAGCATTGACTGAACACCTTTAAGTGAAAGTTTCACTCATTACACCATCCTTTATCATAAATAAATTAAACAAAAAAATTATGAGCCTAATTATTATATGAGTTAAATGTCTTTGTAACACTTACTTTACGGAAACTATCCACAGTTTTATTTTCCTGTCAATACATAACAAAATCAACTTCTGCCTGTATAACGTTCTTATTATATCATGAATCCATTAAAAACGTCAGCTTTTCACCTGTTGCGGACAGGAGCAGGCGAGTTTTGGCTTGCCTGAGCTTCAACTTACCAGCTCTTGCGAATGAAGCTCTTGTTTCCGCCATTGCACAATATCTGACCTGATCAGCAACTGAGTCAGGGCGTGAACAGCAGCAAATCGGCTGCACCATGATCAATGTTTCTGTTGCCTGTTCCAATCTTTGGTTCCGGTAACTGGCGAGGTTCTTTTAAGCCCGGTTAACCGGTTGTAGATCAATTAATTGCAGGAAATAAAATGTCAAAGCTAAGAGGAATATTTCAGACAAATTTTGGTTTGCATAACACGCCGGATATTTTTTCACAACAATAACCCCCGCTTACGTGAAGCAGGGGCCTGGAAATTTAATTGCCAAGCTATTATTTTATGCCATATTTCTTCTTAAATCTGTCAACACGTCCACCGGTGTCAACCAGCTTCTGCTTACCGGTAAAGAACGGATGGCATTGTGAGCATATTTCAACACGGAGCTCTTTTTTTGTTGATCCTGTTTCAAATGTCTCTCCGCAAGCGCACCTTACAACAGCTTTTTCATATTTTGGATGTATGCCTTCTTTCATTTTTTTCACCTCGCTTAGCTGCATATTCTCTATGCAATATACCTTCTGGAATTAGTACAATGTAAGCAATTGCTTTATATCTCAACATGCCGGTTTACCGGGACAGGGGATATATTTGCCACTGCTTTTGGAAACCGGGCATAAGCCTCGTTATGTTTAAAAAGCGCCGCCTGTCATTATATCACAATGGACTTTCCATATCAAGAAAAAAAATTTTTTCGCTTGCCATTGATCTGATACTTCTAATGTGTTAATATAGTTGCGTATTGCAACTGTATTGATATGCAACTATAGATCATCCAAAGGGGGATATTTCTTTTGACTGAAGCTCAATTAATTAGACGTGAAAAACAACGAAGAATGATGCTTGAAGAACCGGTGGCAAAAGTAATTCCAATAGTTGCGGTTCCAATGATTTTGGCAATGCTTGTCGATTCTATATATAATATTACGGATACATATTTTGTAAGCAAGCTGGGAACAACGGCAACTGCCGCAGTTGGAGTAAACTCCTCCCTTCTGATTTTAATCCGTTCCATCGCCATGGGCTTTGGTATGGGTGCGTCAAGCTATATCTCGCGTCTGTTAGGAGCGAGAAAAGATGAAAAAGCAAGCCGGGTAGGAACAACCACACTTTTTACAGGTATGGCAGCTCTGGTTTTGATATCTCTTTTTGCTTACGCATTTATAAAGCCGTTGGTCATATTTCTTGGTGCAACCGAGACTGTTGTACCCTATTCAATGGATTATGCAAAATGGATTCTTGTGTCCACGCCCTTTACAGCCGGTACTGTGGTCTTAAATCAGCTTCTTCGCGCTGAGGGAAACACAAGGTATTCAATGATTGGCATGATTTCAGGATGTATTGTTAATATTGGCCTTGATCCATTGTTCATAAGCGTTTTCAGGCTTGAAGTTGCCGGTGCCGCCATAGCGACCGGTATTTCAAAGCTGATTAGTTTTTTAATACTACTGATGCCCTTTATACGCAAAAGGACCATGCTTGATCTGAAACTGAAATATTTCACTCCAAGTAAAGATATTTACCTGGAGATTGCACGGATGGGAATCCCTACTTTTTTACGCTTCAGTATGCTGGCCATATCTTCCATTGTTGTAAACAATGTTGCCGGCAACTTTGGAGACTCCGTACTGGCTGCGGCGTCAGTTGCAAACAAAGCTACCCGTATTGTTGGTTCGGCAATTATAGGTCTTGGGCAAGGCTTTCAACCTGTAGCAGGATATAACTGGGGCGCCGGGAATTTTGCGAGAGTAAGGAAAGCCTTCTGGATATGCAGTGTAATGGGTACTTCGGGAAGTATTATATTAGGATTCTTTATGGCAATAATGGCTAAAAAACTGGTTGGTGTTTTTGCGTCGACCTCCGATACTGAAATTATAACCATAGGCTCATATATGATTATATCCCAATGTGTCACTATGGCTTTCCATGCGTGGGTTGGAATTGCCAACGGTCTTTTCCAGGCTCTTGGCCGGGCAATTGGTGCTACCATAATCGGGCTGTCACGACAAATTATTTGCCTGATACCCTGTGTTTTGATATTATCAGGTATATTCGGCGTTTATGGGATGGCTTCAGCGCAGGCCGTAGCAGACATTATGGCTTTTATGATAACCTTGCCCATGGCCTTATTGCTGCTTAACAAAATAAAACGTCTTGATATGGAGCAAAAAGATTCGGAAAAAAATTCAAATGATAATCCTGAGCATCCACAGGAAATGGCCCGGGAATCTGTTTCAATGTAAGCTAAAAACAGGAGGCAGTAATAAACGTACTGTAAGGGTATAAAAACTGTCTTAATGTTATTGAGTGAAGTGAAAACTCTGTACTACTGATTGCGCGTGGAAAGTCTGCCGCAATATGAAAGGTGAATTATAGGGGAGGTTTGGGTAATGAACAGTGATAAACAGGAATTTTCCCGGAATATCATAAGGCACATTGCCCGTCTTGAAAGGCAGAGACGGCTGTATCTTGATGAAAATCTGCGTGCTTTTAAGCTTCGCGGAGTTATGTTTATGATTATTTTATATCTGGACAGGCATCCTGGTTCCAATCAGGACAGTCTCTCTGAGTATTTGTTGATTGACAAAAGCGGTGTTGCCAGAAAATGCAGAGAATTGGAAGATATGGGCTACATAAAAAGAGAACAGTCAAGGGATAACAGACGCCAGAATGAACTGTACCTGACAGAGAATGGACAGACCCTTCTGCCGGTAATTCGTTCCTTACTGGCCAAATGGCGTGAAATAGTGACTAAGGATATGACCGGGTTTGAGCAAAAAGAGCTTCTCAGGCTGCTCGAATTAATGGAAAAAAACGCGCTTAATATACGACCCTCTTAGCAAAACGAACAAAATGGAAACTCATCCGCCATATCTTCCTTGCAAGACTTACAGTGCAGCATTGCCCGAGTCAGGACAGAAAGGGCACCAGTCCTTTGGTATCCGGGGCTTTTTTGCCTGTGTCAGGATTCCTAATAAAAGAATGTTTATTTTCACGATATTTTTTACCGTACAAATTCACCATCCTTTAAATTCACATAAACAAGCCAGTAACCGGTCATGTCACCGTACTCTTTACTTTGGCTCTCCACCCAGCGGCAGATGTTTTCAAATGGTTTTCCCTCCGATTCGTCCTTTGCGGGGACGCCTAAAACAAAATAATTCATATCATTGTGAGCGGAACGGTAAATACCCGCAAGAATATGCCTGTATTTAAACAAGCCCACCAGTATTTTGGGATTTGCAAACAACGGAATTTTCATATTGCAAATAAAAAGCAGATTACTCAGCTTTGCAATATCATTAACCCTATACCATGAATAATCATGGCGGGGATTTGAAAAGGGTTCAAAAGATTCAAAGCTCTCTTTTAGTTTTTTCTCAAGCTTTGAAGCGTCCACAACCGCTTCTTTGCCGGATGAATCCTGCGAGGGTTCCGTTTTCCTCATGGGAGAGATTTTTGTCTTTTCATGTTCTGCCGCAGGCGCTTTTCCCTTTTTCAAAAGCCTGTGCCTGACCACTTCATCCCAGGGTTTTGCCTTGCTGCAGATACCTATAAGGGGTATAAAAATCCTTTCCCTGTGTTCCGAAGCTATTATAATATAATCTATGCTCTCAGGCTTAATCCCTACCGCTTGCATTGCCGCGTTATCCAGACTTCTGCGCATTACCCCGGTCCCGTTATAAACGTCAAGGCTTCCGATCCTGAATACCTCCAAATCCTTTTCACTGTTATATATAAGAATAACAGTGTAGGGAGATATCCCCCCGCGTAAATTCTTTATCTGAAGAAACAGTGTTATGCCCTCCCTGTTGCCCTCAAGCCTGGCAAAACCCTCAGGTGTTCTTTGCACTCCAAAACCTGAATCCAGTTCTTCAAGAATAATATATTTCCTGTAATATCCTGATTGTTCCATTCAAAAACCCCCTGCATCACGTTTTCCATAAATATATATGCAGGGGAATAAAAAATAAGCCTGTATTTTGTCCGGATAATTTAAAAATCAGATACGAGATTTGCCAATTGTATGAACTGCTCTACTGAGAGCTCCTCTCCGCGGATTGTTTCTTTCAGTTTCATTGCTGCAATAATTTCCTTTACTTTTTCTCTTTTGAGATTCAGTTCCGGGTAGCTGCTCATGGCGTTTATCAATGTTTTCCTCCGCTTTAGAAAAGCTGCTTTTACACAGTTTAAGAAAACCTGTCTGTCGTTTATCATCTTTTGGTATTTGTCATGAATCATAATCCGTACAACGGAAGAATCAACATCAGGTTTTGGAATAAAACAGTTACATGACACATTAAATAAAGATTTGACATCTCCCGCCGCCTGTACTCCCACAGACAGGGCACCGTATTCTTTTGTACCGGGAGACGCCGACATTCTTTGCGCAACTTCTTTCTGAACCATGATTACCATGCGTTCTATCGGTAAATTGTTTTCCAGAAACATCATAATAACAGGAGTTGTAACATAATAGGGAAGGTTTGATATTATTTTTACAGGACCTTTCCAGCTGCCAATCAGAGCGTTGACGTTAACTTTCAATATATCATCATTAATGATTGTAATATTTTTATAGGAACCGGTTGTAAACTTCAGTGCCGGCATAAGATTTTTATCAAGCTCAACAGCTATTACGCTGCCTGCCTTTTGGGCCATAACTACAGTAAGCGCGCCAATACCCGGACCTATTTCCAAAACAAGGTCTTCCTGCGTTAAATCCCCCGCGTCCGCTATTTTTTTCAGAATATTAATGTCTGTAAGAAAATTCTGACCAAGAGATTTTGTAAGTTTTAACCTATATTTGTTAAGAATTTCATTTGTATTTATCAAAGAGGTCACCTCGTTCAGCCTGTTTTAAATCCCTGATTTAAAAGACATACCGGAACAAAACTGTTCCGGTATTGTTATATATGTTTTTATTTCAGGCTGTTATTTGGTATAATCGGTTTCTTTCCACCTTGTATCATTCTGTTCGTTAAGTATATATACCCTGACCTTTTTCTTGCCCCATTTGGAAACAGCCTCCTTGGAGTCAAAATAAAGATCAATGAGATTTCCCTTGATTGCGCTGCCGATGTCGCCTGCTATGGCAAAACCATAATCAGGAGTGCTTCCCACAACTTCCACATATACCTTTGTGTATAAGGGTATTACTTTCGGATCAACAGCTATAATACCTTCCCTTGCTTTCATGCCTGTATAACAAATGCCAAACTCCGGATGATCAGGATGTTTACCCGTATCCTCAAATGATGATGTATATGCGGTCGCATACATATCCAGCACTTTCCTGTATCTGACCGTATCCCCGCGGGCTGTCTTAAAGTTGGGAACCGTACCAAATTCTATCAGCTCGGTCACAGGTTCCTTCACCACCTTCTCATCCATGTATACCCGTGATACAATCCTGTTGTCCTCATAAGTTATTTTGTAATATTTCTCAAGGATGCCGTTAACACCTTCCTGTATAACTTTTTGCTCACCTTGATTCATCTGTTCATTAGGAGTTTTTTCTGTTGTATATGGAATATCTTCAGCTTCGGTAATCAATTCTTCCCTTACACGGATTATTTTAATATCCATTCCCATATTTACAGGATCATTAAGGCTTCGTCCTTCCACCCTGTCCAAAGGTCCCATAACAATTCCGTTCGCGGCGATTGTCTCGCCAATGGTATCATGATATGTCATAACCTGGGTTTTTCTGCCTTCAAGTTCAATATTAACCGGCACCGCACGTCTGATTACAACCTCATGTACCGTTTCATCCGAAAGCTTCATTGACAATGGTTCGCTGACGTAATCATAGGATTCAACCAAAATACCCATTTGGTTAAAGACTGTTTGTACATCATCGCCCATGGTTTTAACCTGGATATCGTTGCCGTCCTCCACAATCCTGACTTCCTTCATCAGTTTATTATACAGGCAAAACCCTGAAACTACGGATACGATAAGCAAAATCAGCACAATAAAAATCCGCATAAGGGGTATGCTACGTTTTGCATAACTAAATATAAAACTTCCCATTCACAACTTCCTTTCATCAAACACAATGCAAGGCGTTCCTCCGGTTTAACTCCTTACATGCATGTTCCCGGATTCGCTCCGGGCTCATCCTTTCTGCAAAACAGTGTTTCTCTTTTTCTATCCCTGTTTCCGCCATACTCGGATAAGTGAACACCCATCAGGGTATTTTTACTATTAATAGTGCCTCTCATTACCTCCCTTACCAAACATAAGCTATACAATAATAACCTATTGCCCAACATTTGTCAACATTTCTAAAAATGCAGGTAATTTATTCCAGAACTAGTCTTCCAAAACACTCCGGCCTGTGGAAATCGGGCCGCTCGTTCTTTATCTCATTCCAACAGCCATAATGGGGATAATCCACCACTTCCCCGCATTTATAAAAATTACCCATCATTTCCGTTCCGGGTCCTGCATGAATTTTCCCAAAGTATTCCTCAATAAAATCGAATGGGATAAAAAAACGCACAGACCAGAAAGGTCCGCAAAAATCCTTCACATTCTCCTTTTTGACTGAAGCGCTTATTTTAAATCTTTCAAGATAGATTTCCGGTATTGCCAGCCTTTCAAACCGATCCTTGCCAAGACCGGAATTCAGAGTGCCTATCGCATTAAATTCAAAGTTCAGATATCTGTCGTCTTTTTCGGGATTGGGTTTTATGAAAAATTCCATACAGCTTTCCTTATATACAGGATCATGCATTTTTGTGTATGTTGCCGTTATTTTATTTTCATAGGAAATCATATATACATGAAGTCCTTTTTCCGTGTACAATACCCTGGCTTCCGACTTTGGCCTGTAGCCGTTTTCATCCCAGGAAAAACAGCTGATTTCGGCTGTGTTTGCACAATCCAGGATAATCTTTTCTGAAACCATTGTTTCAGTTGTTTTTTTAATGCGGTAAATCTTTTTTTCCATAATATGCATCTCCGTTTATTTATAATTATGAACAAACCACAACAATATTACGGCCTTTTCTTTTTGCTTCATACAAAGCTTTGTCAGCTTTTTTTATAAGATCATCCATACAGCAATCATCAGATGGAATAATGGATGCCAAGCCTAAAGTAATGGTTACAAAACCGCATGATTCGGAATATTGGTGTTCAATTCCGGCATCAATTATGGCCTTTCGCATTTTTTCCGCGCATTTATAAGCTTCTTCCGCGGTTGTTTGGGGCATGACGGCAATAAATTCATCGCCTCCATAGCGGGAAAACAGATAATTGCTGCCTATCAGATTGTTAAGAATATCCACGATTTTTTTAATACATTTATCACCCTCCGGGTGCCCGTAATTATCATTGAATTCCTTGAAATAATCAATATCGAGCATTATTAAGGAAAGGCTTTGGGAATGCTTTTTCGAATGTTCCCATTGTTTTTCCAGGTAATCAAAAAACTTCCGCCGGTTTGGAATCCCTGTGAGGGAGTCAATCTCGGCTTGCAGCTTAATTTCCTCAGTTCTGATCCTTAGTTCGATTCCGTCTGTAATCTGATTTATTCTCTCCTTTTTTTGTTTCTGCTCATGCTGAACATACAGCCTGTAATATTTCATAACCGATTCATTGTCTCCAAGCTTTTCATAGAGGGATGACAGGCAGTAACATATTTGCATGGTCTTTTCATAAATATTGTTTGCCCTGGCAAGTGTATAGGCGTCGAGCAAAATATCCGCAGCTTTCTGGCACTCGTTTATGTCAACCAGAAATTCATGGTAATGAATCAGTATGTTTATTTTATTAAAATAAACACTTTTTTCTTCCGCGACATCTATTGCTTCTTTAAAATAATATACTGCTTTTTCATAATCTTTCAATTTCCAATAAATCAGCGCATATAATTTATAAACCTCACAAAAATGAATTTCATACCTGTGCCTGGACAAAAGCCTGAATGCAACCGGTAAAAGTTCAAGCGCATCTTCATAATTTCCTTTATAATAATTTATCTCTGCAAGGTTAAGGTGAGCTATACCCTTGCATTCCTTGACCGGATCATTTTCAATCCCTCTTTCATAATACAGCTTCGCATTATCATAATCGTTGAGCATTTTATATATCTCGCCGATGTTATTGTAAGCAATGCTTATCCTGTCGCTGTATTTATATTTTTTTGAGATGAACAGAGATTTGTTGTAATAGTCAAAGGCATTTTCATAATATGCATATTCAAAGAAAGCATTTCCCAACATGATAAAAGCAGTGGAAATATAGTAATTAAGATTATACAGCTCAAGCATTGAAAGAGATTGTATTATGTATTCTATTCCTTTTTTGTACTGGCTTATATTTGTATAAATGAAACCTATTTTTAAAAGCAATATTGCTTCACCCTGAGGGTAATTCGCTTTCTTGCTTAATTCATAAGCACAGTAGGCATCTTTCAGCGCTTTTTTATTATCGGAATATATAATCTCTTCGATACTATCTATCATAGCATCTATTTGTTTAATTGCATTCTCATCGCTTTTTCCCATAAAACTCTTTAGCCTTTCTGAAAAAAAAGATAGAGATTGTTAATTCAAGTATCCATGAACAGTGAAACCATTACGCCTTAAAGCATATAATGCCGGTTAAACTTTTAGAATCCCTTTACACAACTAAATAATAAACAACATGCGTTGACATCCCTAAGATATTTCTTCCACAATATAGTATTATTATAACATCATTTTTAAAATGATTCCATATTTATATCAACAGCGAATGGCAAAGTTATGGTTACTGTTCGCACCCTGACCTGATTCAGATTCTGCCAAAGCTGCCCCGGATATTGAGCAATGACGGTTACTGTTTACAGGTTCTGTATAAAGATATTGTGCAATAGAAGGAAACTTCAGCGGAATGAAGCTTAGATATGTATAAAGAGAAGCGAGGAAACGGAAATCCTGACAGAAGCATCTTTGATTAAAGTCCGGTGTAATTATGCCTTAAAAGACTCTGTTTTTTCAGATGTTGCTGAACAAAAAAATAATACTGTAGAAATTTATTTACAGATATGCGGAAAAAGCAAAAAACAGCTAAAATCCATAGCTTTAAATTAAACAGGATACCATATTGCGCCCTTTTCTTTTGGCATCATACAACGCATTATCAACCATTCTTATAAAATCGTTTATAGATTTGGTTTCATCCGGAATAAGAGTGGCAACTCCCTGCGTGACAGTCACATAAAAGCTTACTGTTGAGAATTTGTGGCATATTTTTGCATCCATAACAGCTTTGCGTATGGATTCTGCCACGTTTTTCGCCTGATCCAGGGTTGTATCCGGCAGAATTGCCATAAACTCGTCTCCCCCGTATCGCGATAAAAAATACTTGTTGCTAAGTATATCATTCATAAGCTTTGCTATGGCAACAAGACATTTATCTCCTTCCGGATGTCCATAATTATCATTAAATTCCTTAAAGCAATCTATATCAATCATAATAAGAGACAACGGGCGGGAGTTCTTTGCGGCCAGCTTCCATTCGTCTTCCAGTTTTTCATTGAATTTGCGGCGGTTAGGTATGCCTGTAAGAACGTCAACCTCGGATTGCTGCCTGATATATTCTGTTTTTATTCTTAACTCGATACCGTCACGAATTTGTTTCAATCTTTCCTTTGATTGTTCCTGGTTATGCATTATGTAAAGTTTATAATAATTTCGCGCGGACTCAAAATCGCCTGTTTTTTCATAAAACATAGTAAAATGGTGGCATATAAGTATTGATTTTTCATGATAATTTTCTGATGAAGCATATTCATAAGCTTCCGTTAATGCTTTAACCGCGACATCATGATTATTTTGCTCCATCATAAACTGATGATAATAGATCAGCAGATCGATCTTTAAATCATATGCCATTGTTTTGTCTGCAACATCAATAGCCTTAAAGAAGTATTCCATGGCTTTTTCAGGGTTTTCAAGCTTCCAGTAAATAAGGGCAAAGATTCTGTAAACCTCGCATAATGCCCTTTCAAAATTAAACTCCTTAACCTTTTCCAGTGCTGTTTCCGCAAATTCCTTTGCTTTGGCATGATCACCAAGCAAATAATACACATCGGCCATATTTACAAAATATGTGCCCATACAGGATTTGAACCCGGTTTTTTGATCCTCCTCATAGCTCTTTTGGTAATAATAAAGAGCTTTGTCGTAGTTTGAAAGCAGCTTGTATATTTCCCCGATATTATTGTAGGATATGCTGAGTCTGTCTGTAAATTGATACTTTTTTGCAATATAATTGGATTTGTTGAAATAGTCAAAAGCTGTTTCGTAATATGAGTAATTGGAAAACATGCAACCAAGAGCACAATACGCATAACATAAATAATATTCCTGATTATAAAGTTCAAGCAAAGGAATTGCAGCCAAAGTGTATTCTATGCTTTTTGCGGTATTATTCAAATAGGCATAAATAACGCCCAATTGCTGCAAAAGTATGGATTCTGCTTCCGGATAGTTTACTTCCTTACTCAATTCCAGAGTTTCATGAGCAATATTAAGCGCTGCTTTAAGGTCTGATTTTCTAAGCTCTGCAATTTCCGCGATTTTCTTATCAATATGTTCCATTGCTTTTTTTGCATCCATATCATTAACCTCTTTACAAAGGAGTGACATAAAACACCATAACCGGGATTTATATTTCACTGCCAGCGCCCAATACATTTTAAAGATATTCATTTATATGGCTGCTATATTTTAATACAAAATGTATATTTAAATATTATATCGGCACAAAGCACCTTTAATTAAACATGGAATTGTCAAAAAAAACAAAGCACCGAAAGTGGTACTGAATTCTGGAACTTAACTGCATTTTTATGAACCTAAATATAAATATCCTGTTTAGTGCCAGCTTGTGCTATAATATCAATTAAGAAATAGCACAAATTTGCATTGCGAGGTATCTTTCCTTATCTGGCCGCAATTCGGTTACTTATTGCTTGCTTTATGCTTTTAATGGTGTATACCGAAATCAACTTTACTTATGGGTTATGATGGGAGTTGCATATATTGAAAAATTCTCGTTTTGAATTGAAGAAAGTGGGCATAATTATATTAACAATTAATATTTTGCAGATAGGATTGTTGATATTCCTGCTGATCTACTCCTTTATTACACCTGCATCAGTTGTTGAATTTTTCGGGGTAAACAGCCAGATATTCCTTATTTTGTTAACAATATTCTCATTAATAAATGGTTTTATATCAATTAAGGATTTGAGCTATTTTGTAAAAACCCATACACATTACAGTACTTTGCAGGAAACAATAAACAGCCTTGAAAACCTGAACAATTCCCTGAGAGCACAAAGACATGATTTTTTAAATCATCTTCAGGTAGTATACGGGTTAATGCAAATGGAAGAATATAAAGATGCAAAGGAATACATAGACAAAGTATATGATGAAATACAAAAGGTGAGTCGTGTTTTGCGAACGGCTAATCCTGCGGTAAATGCACTCCTGCAGTCAAAATTGATGCAGGCGGAAAAGAAAAATATCCTGACGGAAGTTTATATAGCATCACGTCTGGATAACATGCCCGTACCATCCTGGGATTTGTGCAGAATTCTTGGAAATTTACTGGATAATGCCATAGCCGCCCTGGAAAACAGAGCAGATGGCCGCCTGCTTAAATTATCCCTTAAAGAGGATTTAGACTCGTTTTATATACATGTTGAAAATAACGGCCCGGTTATATCTGAAAAACATATGAAAAAAATATTTCTACCGGGCTTTACAACTAAAAGCGACGCTTCAGGTGGTATGGGGCTTTCAATTGTAAAAAATATACTGGATGACTATGGGGGCAAAATAAGTGTTACAAGCGTGGAGGATTCCACACTTTTTGCAATAACCATACCAAGGGAGGACATTGTATAAGCGCATTTATCATATGCAGAAAAATGGAATATGACAAGGCAACATACCGTGGTAGGCATTTAATACACGGGAATTATCCATCAGACCGCATAAAACGACATTACGGAATCAGAATTGTATAATATATAGGAAATGTATTTATTATTAATAAATTTAAATATAGAATATATTCAAGATATGATTCCGGATTTGCGGAATCTTATGAAAGACCTATAATCAGGGGGTAATTCCATGAATGTATTTGGATTTTTAACTGATATTCAGATTTATCAAATCATAATTTTTATTGTCGGCTTGATTTTTCTGATAATCGAAATATTTACTCCCGGCTTTGGGGTGTCCGGGGGAATAGGCCTTGTATTGCTGGTTATTGGCATTCTTATAACTGCATCCACTCCCTTTGAAGCTCTTGTTATGATAATCATGCTTCTTGCAATAATAGGCCTGGCGCTTACCATAATACTACACTCCACCGCCAGGGGAAAGCTTTCAAAAACCTTGATTCTTAATGAAAAACTGAACAAGGAATCAGGTTTTATCGGAACTGAAGACCTGGAATATTTCGTCGGAAAGGAAGGAATTACGGTTACAACCTTACGACCCGCCGGTATTGCTGAGTTTGACGGTGTTAAACTTGATGTTGTATCAGAAGGTGAGTTTATTCCCAATGGTACAAGGGTCAAAATAATAAAAGTATCCGGACGACGAATCGTTGTCAGGGATATATAAACATAAAGCCATATTAATATAATTCGAAAGGAGTTTTTTTATGCCAGGACCATTTTTTGCTGTTTTTCTTGTTATTGTTGCAATAATTGTGTTTCTTTCGTTTTTTTTCAGTTTTGTTCCGGTGGGGCTTTGGATTTCAGCAGCTGCTGCAGGAGTAAAAGTTGGAATTATTACACTGGTGGGAATGAGACTTAGAAGGGTTGTTCCGTCAAGAATAGTTAACCCTTTAATAAAGTCTCAAAAAGCCGGTATTGAGGCTTCAATCAACAAACTTGAGGCTCATTACCTGGCCGGTGGTAATGTTGATAAGGTTGTAAACGCGTTAATTGCAGCCCAGCGCGCTAATATACCCCTGGGATTTGAAAGAGCTGCAGCAATAGATCTTGCCGGGCGTGATGTTCTTGAAGCAGTGCAAATGAGCGTTAATCCAAAAGTAATTGAGACGCCCATCGTAGCTTCAATAGCAAAGGACGGAATAGAACTGAAGGCAAAGGCAAGGGTTACCGTCCGCGCGAATATTGACCGCCTGGTTGGGGGTGCCGGTGAACAAACAATTATAGCCAGGGTTGGTGAAGGTGTTGTAACAACTGTTGGTTCATCTGAATCCCACAAGGATGTTCTTGAGAATCCCGATTTAATATCAAGAACAGTTCTGGAAAAGGGTCTGGACGCAGGAACAGCTTTTGAGATCCTTTCCATTGACATTGCTGATATTGATGTGGGCAGGAACATCGGTGCTCAGCTTCAGACAGATCAGGCAGAAGCTGATAAACGCATTGCCCAGGCAAAAGCGGAGGAAAGACGTGCTATGGCGGTAGCTAAAGAGCAGGAAATGCTGGCTATGGTGCAGGAAATGCAGGCTAAGGTGGTCGAGGCGCAGGCACAGGTTCCTCTCGCCCTT
>JAAYGP010000086.1 GCA_012727625.1 Clostridiaceae bacterium | reverse complement strand
GAAAACGGGCTGTATAAAAATGAGAAAAAATAAAGTTATCCACAAAAAATTGGTGAAGTGTGCCCTTTTATGTGGATAAGGTTGAAAACCGCGCCTTTGGACAGCTTAAAACATAAAAAGGCACTGTGTTTAAGCGATAGAAAAGGCAGGTGGATTTCGTTCGGGCAGATTTTGAGTAATTTTAGGGGTGCAACGCAAATTGCTTAGGTTAACAAGGCATTTGACATTTTTATTATTAGTTATATACTGGTTAGTGTGATAATTTTCAAAGATTACTAAAAAGAAAGGAGCAAGGTGAAACGATGGACGCTGGCAGTAGTAGTAACAGCACAATTGACCGAAGTATCAGGCTTTGGATGTCAACAGTTGTTGCGTCCATAAATCACTAATGCTCCGGTCAGATTGTGTTTTACTCCTATCAAGTTTGGCGGGTATTTTTCAATACTGTCGTTAATACTTAATAAGGAGGTAGAACCAATGGCAACAAAAATAACTAAAAAAGACATTATCACACTTATTGACGGGAAAAAGTACAAGGACATTATCGAAACTGTTAACAGAATGCACCCTTTCGATATTGCAGCTCTTTTTGAGGATATTCCGGAAAAATATGCTCTTTTGTTGTTCAGGATAATCCCTAAGGATCTTGCTGCTGACACTTTTGTTGAAATGGATACAGAGCAGCAGGAGTTGCTTATTGGCAGCTTTTCCGACACAGAGCTTCAGGAAGTTGTAAACGAACTATATGTTGACGATATAGTTGATATCCTGGAGGAAATGCCTGCCAATGTCGTTAAGCGAATTCTGAGAAATGCAAACCCACACATCAGGAACACAATAAATGAATTACTAAAGTATCCGCAGAATTCCGCCGGCAGCATTATGACCACAGAGTTTATCAGCCTTCGCTCCACCATGACAATTTCAGATGCTATAAACCAAATAAGAAAAAAAGGCCTGGACAGTGAAACCATAGATACATGTTATGTTACTGACAATGTAAATCACCTGATAGGTATAGTTACAATAAAAACCATAATACTTTCCGATGACAGCGTAAAGATATCGGATGTTATGGATGAAAATGTGGTTTTTGTAAATACAAATGATGACAGGGAGTCTGTTGCCAATCTGTTTCTTAAATACGACCTGACTGTTTTACCTGTAGTTGATACGGAATCAAGGCTTGTCGGTATTATTACTGTGGATGATGCATTGGATGTACTGCAGGAAGAAACGACAGAAGATATAGAAAAAATGGCGGCAATAACCCCTACTCATAAACCATACCTTAAAAATTCTGTTTTTGAGATATGGAAAAGCCGGATACCCTGGTTGCTTTTCCTTATGATTTCAGCAACATTCACCGGTATGATTATAACCCGTTTTGAAAGCGCATTAAGAACTTATGTAGCACTCACAGCGTATATACCCATGCTCATGGATACCGGCGGAAACGCAGGAAGCCAGTCTTCTGTCACAATAATAAGGGGCATATCTTTAGGCGAGGTGGATTTTTTCGATACATTGCGTGTTATATGGAAAGAATCCAGGGTAGCTTTTATGTGCGGGATTACTTTGGCAATAGTAAATTTTATCAAGCTGCTTATACTGGATAATGTTGGAGTTTATGTGGCGGCAGTTGTAAGCTTTACCCTGGTTTTAACAGTGCTTATTGCGAAATTTGTAGGCTCCACACTACCAATTTTTGCAAAAAAGGCGGGGTTTGATCCGGCAGTTATGGCAAGCCCGTTTATAACAACGATTGTGGACGCCCTTTCACTGTTGATTTACTTTAAGGCTGCAGGCTTATTGCTGGGAGTTTAATATTACGCCAATAAGAAATTGATATTCTTACTTATTAATGCTAAGATACCAATTGAGGGGGTATTCTCCGGCAATTTAAAATCTGATTTTCGGTAGCTCATGATGAAAATATAAGAAGCAATAAATATAAGGTATTATAACAAAAGACTGTTTTTGATCAGTACACTTCCCGGATCAGCCATAGATTCGCCAAACAGGGCAAATTTAATTGTCTGTATTGAAGTGTCCATGGAGAGAATTGAGAATATGCTTTCACAGCTGGCTGTTTATGAAAACTCCGGTGCTTTTATGGCATCCCGGATTTTATTGCGGCAGTACCCATAATGATGGTCTACCCGTTCCTGCAAAAATACTTTATAAAAGGTATTGTAATAGGGAGTGTGAAAGGGTAGGTTAAATGTGTGTGAATGATAAAATAGAATTGACAGTTTTCGGTCAATAAGATTTTACGGTTTTTTCCGGTATTTGTAAATAAGATGGCATAATTGCTGGAAAATCAAATCTGTTTTTTAGCAGCAAATTCAGAGAAATTACATCTTCTATAAATTAAACTAAAAATCATTTCTAATCCAAACTGTCAAAAAATGAAATTTGACAGACCTTTCAGTATAATAAATTTAAAAAATACTGAAAGGAGCATAGCTTTGAAAACAGAAGAAGGGTGGCGTATGTACACAGAAATTAATCAACTAATTAAGATGGGCCTAAACAAGTCTCAAATAGCCAGAAAAATGAGGATCAGCCGGCCAACATTGGACAAATATCTTGCAATGTCCACGGAAGAATTTAATGAATATTTATGCGGTATGCGAGAACGTAGCAAAAAGCCCGAACCATTTGAGGAATATATCCTTTGTTGGTTAAGGGAATTTCCTGATATATCAGCAGCGCAAGTATATGATTGGCTGGAAGAGAAGTTTAAAACATTGCCTTTTTCAGAAAGCACGTTAAGACGGTATATTCGTATTCTTCGGCAAAAGCATGATATACCAAAGACAACAAGACTGCGACAATATGAAGCGGTTGAAGAACTACCTATGGGTATGCAGATGCAGGTAGATTTTGGCACTATAAAAGTACCAAAAAATATAGGAGGAGAAATCAGACTTTATGTCATGTGTTTTGTTCTATCTCATTCCAGATATAAGTATTGTGAATGGCAGGACAGACCGTTTAACAGCAACGATATGATTAGGATACATGAAAATGCTTTCGAATTTTTTGGTGGTATTCCTGAAGAAGTCGTTTATGATCAGGACAATCTGATTCTAACAAGTGAGAATTATGGCGATTTAATATATACCCAAGCATTTTCCGGATATCTTCAAAAACGAAAGTTCAGGGTGTACATGTGCAGAAAGAGCGATCCTGAAAGTAAGGGAAAAGTTGAAAATGTAGTTGGCTATGTAAAAAATAATTATGCACGATATCGTACATTCTACAATATTGACCATTGGAATGAGGATTGTCTAAGTTGGCTTCATAGGCGGGGTAATGGAAAAATACATGGGGTTACAAGAAAAATACCGGCTGAAGTATTCAGTGAAGAAAAGAAATACTTAAGACCGGCACTTGAT
>JAAYGP010000085.1 GCA_012727625.1 Clostridiaceae bacterium | reverse complement strand
TGGCAGTTCCTCCGACCGCATCGGCACCTGCTTCATATAAGACTTTAGCAATCTGGGCAATTCTGCCCCCTTCGGGTGTAAGCTTTACGAACAGGGGAATTTTTATCGCTTTCTTTATTTCTTTAACAATTTCGGCTACCACATCCGCCTCTTGCCCAAGGCTTGCTCCGGTCCTTATTAAACAGCTTTTGTCATCACCTTTGGACAGCTCAACATTATATGACATATTGGGGCAGCACATATTAAGCTCAATAATATCTGCCCCGACCTCCTCAAATTTTTTCGCCATATTAACCCAGCCCTCAACGCCCTTGTCTCCGGCGTAGGTAATGTTGGCAAACAAAATAAGTTCTTTTAAAACTTTTTTGGCATCATCCACAAGTCTTAAGCCTTCATCAAATGTAAGGCGCTTTTCCGCTGTAAAGCATAATGCATTTCTATCGTTAAAAATCGCATATCTGGGTACCCTGTTTATATAAGGAGCAGGGTCAATAGTAAGCTTAATGCTTGCAGCGGCCCATCCTGTCTGCTCTATACGCAATAACTGCCTGACTGATTTTGTTGTAGGTCCGGAAGCAACATAGAAAGGGTTTTTAAAACGTACGCCACCGATTTCCACCGGTATACAGATTTCATTTTTCATTAGGATACCCCCCGTTTTCATAGCATCCCCCGGCTGTTATACAGAACCTCACCAGCCGGGGCTGTATATTTGAACTTGTCATCTTGCATAATAAACCAAACACCGTTTGCAGGGAAACGCTGCTTGCATAAATGTAACGCCTTGTTCTGCCCTCAATGGAGGAAAAGTCCTCCGCTGAATTGTATATTTTACTGCGTAATATCAGCTGATTAATGCATGTGTTTAACTGAACAAGTTTACTCCTGCTTTAAATTCGGGTTTGTAATCTTAATACCCTCTTTTGCTGATTTGTATATCAGATTCACTACCTTAAGAGCTTCCAGACCGTCTATACCCCTTAAGCCGACCTTGGCATCCTTGTCTTCAAGACAGCATTCCATAAAATGCCTTATTTCGCTGACATAGCCAAGATTAAATCTCTCGTCCACTGCTGGTTTTGACCATCCCGTTGTAACTTCAGCCTTTTCAACGGTATAGCTGAGACCTGGAATCGAATAGCAACTGATAGCGGATGAGAAAGTTAAATCAATATGCATGCATCCTTTCGTTCCGTATATATCAATAACATCCTCCATTCCGCCTGTGGTCAGGTAGTTTGCTTCAATAAGCGCTGATGTTCCGTCTTCAAATTTAATAATGCATGCTGACCAGTCTTCGCCTTCCATTCCGTTATGCAGCATATTTTTATCAAGCCCGCCTGAAGTCATAGCCACCAGTTCTGTCCAGCGGTTGTTTTTCAATGAAAGTAAAAAAGCTACAGGATGAATTCCCAGATGAACCATGCATCCTCCGCCGCAGTAACGAATTGTCTGTGCATAGGGTGAATGGGATCCGCTATGGCATTCTCTTGCTCTTATATATAAAGGCTTTCCGATGGCTCCTTCTTCAATGATACTTAAAGCCTTGTTCAGTGCCGGCGCAAAAAGCCAATCCTCAGCATAATACAGTTTTTTGCCTGCCTTTCTGGCCGCCTCAACCATCTCCTCCGCATCTTCCACAGTTGTGGCAAGGGGTTTTTCTGAAATAACATGTCGGCCGTGTTTAAAAGCCTCAAGTGCAACATCATGATGCAAAAAATTCGGAAGACAAATATCCACCACATCGCAGTCTGTTTCAGCAATTGCTTTTACATAATCGTCATAAACAGCATAATTTGTCAAACCATATTCTTTTGCAAGTGATGATATCCTTGACGTATCCTTATCACAGATAGCTACAATCTCCACGATATCGGTGCACCTTGAGTACCCGTCCATATGCAGGTTGGCACTGAACGCTGCTCCTATCAACAAAACTCTGACTTTTTTTTCCATGGCAATCCCTCCATAAAAATTTTATATTAATTGTAAAATTCCTTTGCAGATTTTACATTGTTAACAAATATTAATTTTCATGATTAACGATTATCTTTTTATATATTACCCATTATATATTACCCGGCTTTTGTCTTAAAGGTTTTTAATCAGTTTTATCAAGAACACGATTAACATCACTAATGTATTCAACGCATTTTTCAATCAGAATATCAAATATCCTTTCGCCTTTTTCAGCGTTTGCCAGGCTCGGTCTGCCCCATACACCGTTTTTGCATGCTTTTGGAATTGTTGTATAGTTCAGATAATCCCTCGGTATTTCAGGTATACAGTCTTCGATTTTGTCTTTTCTGACCAGATCATCATACAGGTACATCATAAGCGATGTTTCGTATTCACAGGCATGCAGGTTATTATCAGATTCAAGAATCCCCTCTTTTTGTATATGAGGCAGGAAATTGAGAAGATCAACCCTGATAATTTTAATTTCTTCATTATCACTGTTTATCTCCCTCGTTGCAGGTCCGGAGATAAAAATTCCTCCATGCGCAATTATAAGAATGATTCTGCGAAAGCCCTGACTTTTCAAGCTCTCAGTTATATCCCTAAGCGCATGGTATAAAGTGTCTGAGTTTATCCAGACATTTCCCCTGCACCCTTTATGCTCCCTGCAGGTGCTTATTGGCAATGTGGGCAGAAGTAATGCTCTTATTCGCTTGCTTACCGCTTCCCCTATTTTATTGCCGATTAAAAAATCAGTTCCTATGGGAAGATGAGGACCGTGCTGTTCAATTGAGCCTATCGGAAGAACTACAGTATCAACTCCTGAATTTTCTATATCCTCTCTGGTGGAATAATATGTTAACATAATATACCTCCTCTTTTTAATATATCCAAATACTCATATCATAAAAAATTTTATAACAGGCAAACTTCCAGGCTGCCCGTTTAAGCCGGCTAAACACTCATATATTTTAAAAACATATCAGTAACATAACCAATCCTGCTTTGGATGTTTTTATCATCATCAAGCTTTTTACGCATTAAAGCTGACATTGTGTAACGGTTTGAGTAGTATGAGAAGGTAAATGTCAAAATTGAAAAAATAATCTGATCGGTATCTATATCGACCCTGAAGCTGCCGTTTTGCTTGCCTTCCTCAATTATTCTCCTTAAAAGAGTAATGGTTGGATCCTTTATCGCTTTTATATCAAGTTCATTAAAATATCTGGCTTTATTAAGGTTTTCCCAAAGCACCATGTTGACAAAAGACGGGTTATCCCTGATAAATTTGAAATAAACCTCGATAATATTGCGTATTTTTTGTGTACAGGAACCTTCATTCTTAAGAGATTCTATTTCTATCTGGCTAAGTCTGCTGTATACCTCAACCAAAACAGCCTTGTATAGATTTTCCTTGGAACCGAAATATTCATATATCATCCGTTTGTTTATGTTAGCTTTTTTTGCGATTTCATCAACTCTTGTACCATAAAGCCCTTTGTCTGAAAACTCTTCCTCAGCGGCTCTAAGTATGTCTTCCCGTGACTTTTTTGAGTCCTTAATCCTCTTTTTTCTCACTTTAACCTCCATATAAGTAACTGGTTAGTTATATAATATCAAAATGATAACACATCTGTCAACTGAAATTTTGATATTATATTGAGAAATACTGTCATTCCGCTGGAGTTTCCTCCTGTTGCACAATATCTTTATACAGAACCTGTAAACAGTGACCGTCATTGCTCAATATCCTGGGCGGCTTTGGCAGAACCTGAATCAGGTCAGGGTGTGAACTGTAACAAAGTTTTAATGAAAACTCAATAAAATTTTCCTAACAAATTTACAAAAACGAAAAATAATGATATCATATACAGTGTCACAATTAAATGATATTGCATATGGTATTACTGATATAGTATAAATGTAGTCAATATGGGAAAAAATCATAGGTGAAAAGATGGGTCGTTATGAAAAGTTATATAGAAATATCAAAAATAATCCTAAAACGTTAGTTTCGAAAAAATTGACAGTTTACTGACAAATGCCGGAGGATTTTAAGAGAAGAAATAAAAGCGGGAGTCATTTTATTTATAGTCATCCAGATCTAAAAGAAATAGACGATTATGTTAATATTCCTTACAAAAGACCGAATATAAAAAGTTGTTATATAAAACGAGCTATAGAAAAATTCGAATTGGCAAATCCTGATTTTATAAAAAGAGTAAATGAAGAATAGTGAGAGGTGGCTTTATATGAAAAAGATAGACAAAATAGATGTACTCGACTACAAAATTCTAATTGAGAAAGCCAGTGATGAGGAGGGTGGCGGTTATATCGCTACTATTCCGGAATTAGGTTGCATCGGTGATGGTAATACGGTAGAAGAAGCAATTAATGATGTAAGAGAGGTAGCAGAAAATATATTGGAAATAGCTAAAGAGGATGGTAAAGAAATTCCGGTTCCTCAAAAATATAAACATAAAGAAGAATATAGTGGGAAATTGTCTTTAAGAATACCTAAAACACTACACAAAATGTTATCTTCACAGGCTGAGAAAGAAGGGTGCAGCATTAATCAATTAATAACAACATATATTTCTTTGGGATTAGGCAATGAATTTGGCAAGAATCAAGTATCTGTTATTAGTTTTGATACAAACCTTAAAGGTTCAATTAGATAAATGGAGGAATTATAATAACGAAGGGACATTTTTCATTTCCCAAAATAGCAATAATATAATCAATAGCAGAAGCTTTTAAAATTTTAAGAAGAGGATGATAATTAATGAGCAGGAAAGATATTATAAAGAATAAAATTAAAACGAGTAAATTTTATGTAAATAAAGTTACTGCTGAAAAAATAAACAAAGGACACAGTGATGAGCCGTTAAGTATTAATCAAGAAGCAGTATGTACAATCCTGGAAAATTCAAATGACTATCTTTCTATCAAGGTCAATAATAAGATTTCTTTTAAGCCGGAAGCTTTATTCTCAGTTGAGATAGAGCATATAATGGAGTTTAAACTTAAAGATAAAATGACGGATAAAGAAATAAAAGATAACATTAATGAAATAGTAATTCCTTTGGGAGGAGTTAGTAGTTATATAGTTTCTTCAATAACTAAAGAAATGATCGGATCACATCTAATACTACCACCGACAATAGAAATAAGAAAAGTAGAGAAAAACAATAAACAAGCAAAATGATTAAGGCTACTACAACTCCTTAAGAGAAAATTGGTTACAAATAAGTTCTGTAAATATAAACTTTATATCAGAACTTATGAACAATAACCATCAGGCGTATACCGGTTCAGATGCGGCTTACAGCTCAGGCCAAATAATTGCAGTCAACTGACTTTAAGCTTTATTATTACTCTGCAAATTGATAAGGCTATTTCAAAAATTGTTCTACATGTATTGATTTTTGTATGGTATCCCGATCTTCTGGTTGTACGCTGCCGTATGACAATCACTTCGGCAGCGCTTTCCTCTTCATATTTTAATACTACGTTTTTCGGTGAATAAACATAATTCAGGTATTCTTTCAGCCCAAATCCCGATTTTGCTGCAATGACGCAATAAAAATAAGGATAATTTCTCCCCTCAACGGTATTTATGTGTATTTGCCCCTGCATTCCATAAAAACCTTCTGGCATATCCCTGAAAGAGATTGCGAATCTGCAGTCTGAAGGTATGCTTTTCCCGCTTTTATCCTTATTTAGCAATAAGTATGGTGTAAAAATTTCCCCGTCCTTTTTTGATGCATTGAAAAAAGCATTCATACTTTTTACCATACTTGTTTTTATACACAAAGTATCCTGCTTTTTGATTAACCGAAGTCCATTAAACCAAAGTGGAAAAATAAGTATAATTACATCGGTGGAAAAAATTGCAAGAGCAGTGCTGCTGACTGAAAACCAGCGCAAAACAGCTAAGATTATGAACAGGCTGAGAACCGAAAGAACAAACATCAGAAAACCTTTTGCGTTGCTAATGTCCAACGTGTCCTTATCCCATTTTGATAACCTGCTGTTAAAAGAATCAACTTCATTAATCTTTTCCATATCAACCTGGGTCCAGCTGCTTTCGACATTAAAAGCTTTCAAATCTATATTGCTTTTATATCCGCGGATTAAATTTATTATACCGGCAAAAATTAAAAAAACCGCTCCGGGCCACACCTTAAATGTAATAATCTGTATAATAAAACCCAAAACTATGGATGATAAATATATTGCCATCCTTTTTTGATAAGAAAGGCTTTTAAATGTATAAAAACGAATAGCATCCTGATTTTCCGGAGACAAACCGGGTATAAAAAATGAACCTTTCATGTCGTACTCCTTTCCGCAATTATATTATAATATTCCTGTCTTTATAACAGAGTTCCTTGTTAACCGTTCCGGTCCTTTGATACGTCCACTAAGCCATTCGGATGAAGCATTAAGGTGGATACGATCCTTATACACGCTCCTGTCTTTTTTAGTTGAAGCAGGGTTCCTGCCAAAGCTTACCGGCGTATTTTTCAGAGCATAAACACTTGATGTTATGCCAGGGTATTCGGGTTCACCAAGCCCATTGATACCCATTCCGAAAAGAGTTCATCGATGCCATGTACTTTAAAATACAGAGGGCATGCCCCCTGGCAGGCGCTGAAGTTCCTGCATTCCTTGCATTTTTCAGGGGCAGACTCTTTTCCGCGTATAAAGCTTGAGCGCTTATTAAACCATACAGCGTTAAATCCTTCTTTCAAAAGGTTACCCACAGGCTCAGACCAGCTTGAGCAAGGCAGCAGATTACCTTTCGGATCAACTGAAAGAAGCCCCTCGCAGGCGCTGCAGCCTCTGTTGCCGAATCCTGCTGCCAAAGGATTGAATAGGCATAATGGCGTGGGAGAATACCACATATACTTAATCCCGGACTCTTTTGCAGCAGCCTGTATGTTTCTGACTATATCACCAATTTCGCTGTAGCTTACGGTCAGTTCAGCTTCTCCGCCTCGCCCGGCTGGAATTATAAGATTGGATGAAAACCGCTCCGCTCCAATGCTCTTGCAAAATCCCGGATAATGCTTCAGGTTGTCCTTATTCAAGCCACAGATTGTGACATGCGGATGAACGGTTATTCCAGCCTCTTTCAGTGCCTTAAACCCTTTTACCGAAGCGGCATGTGAACCCGGCACACCTGTAATTGAGTCATGTTCCGAAGGAAACGCCGATTCAATGCTAACCTGAGCCGAAGCAAGCCCTGCCCTGGCATATTTTCTTGCTCTGTCGGGCGTTATGAGAGTACCGTTAGTTATAAGGTTTACCCTCATTTTATTTCTTTTTGAAGCATAATGTATCAGCTCGATCAAGTTTTCACTGGTGGTGGGTTCACCTCCTGTAAACGAAACACTTGGCACCTCCGCCTCGTACCGGATAATATCAAGTATTTTCCTAAACCCGTCCAAAACAAGATGATCCGGTTCTTTTTCATCGGAGCAGCCCGCATAGCAAAAACGGCATCTGATATTGCAGTTATATGTAAGTGCAACCTCGGACAAAACCGGTAGCGTTATATACCCGGTATGGAATTCAATTTTATGTATTGCCGGTGACCTGTAGTTTTCGCACATTTCATTGTTCCACATCCGCAGGAAATCCCTGAAAAACATCTCCAATTGTTCTTCTGTTTCAGGATGATCCCGTCTTGCCTGCAAAAAATCCCGGACAGATCCCCCGTTGAGAATATGAGCAACAACCCTGGCCCCTGTAGAATTAAGCTTAAACACCTCATTGGGCATGCGGATAAGAACATTATCGGTAAGCCGCATATAAACAAAAGGTTTTATTCTGTTAAGAAATTCATCAACCCATGACAATTTGTGTTTCCTCACCTTGCACCTCCGCTTACGCATGCCGAGTGGCAAGCCGAATGACACGCGGAATGGCATGCTGAGTGACAGGCATCATGACATGCGGAATGGCAGGCTGAGTGGCAGGCATCATGACATGCGGTATGGCAGGCAAAACGGTCCGTACCGGAAGCCAGCATCGAATTGAATGTTATATTATCAGTATTGACGGGTATGATTCTTTCATATATTCTGTAAATATTCCTGCGATAGTGAAGACCGTGACGGTTAAAGTACCAGTTTGCCCATTTATTTATAAAATAATCATCTGTATAATATTCATCTTCCGACATCTTGTTTTGCTCATCCGAAGCTTCATTAAATCTTCTTTCATAGAAATCGCGGGTCGCGTCCAAATCACAATCCCATGTCTTTGCCTTAACGCTGTCAATTAACTTTTGCAAAATACTCTCCAGCTCTTTCTCTTTGAATTCGCCGTCTTCTGCGGCATAATACATAAGCTTCTCATATTCGGTCAAATCCGACAGGTTAATATGGTCAATTCGTTTGACGCGCAGCGGATTCAGGCTGACCTCTTCAATATAACCTTGCATTACCAATCTGGATAGTATTGATGAAAGGATGGTTCTATACGGTATTCCAATAAACAGCGCGGCCTCAATTTCATCAAGATTTGAAGCAATTGTTCCGTCTTTTCTAAAGAGGCAATTTCAAGCTTTGGTGGCTCCCAATCATCCCTTGCCCATTGAACCTGATCGAATGTGTTTCGTGCCTTAACCATGGAGCCATGCTTTTTGCGCACTACCAACAATGTAATAACCAGCAGCAGGCATAGTATCATTATCAGCTCAAATCTTCCGTATGGACCATATGTCGGCTTTGTATCCGTATTCAATCGCGGATATTCAATAACATTGTCAGGCTTCGTGGGGTTTGTTTCATAGTATGTATCCGGTTTATCAGGTTTTTTTATTTCATTGAAAACTTTATCTGAAATATACTGTTGAACTCTGAAATGGAAATGCGCCTTTGGTTTTTCTTTATGTATCAGAACCTTGACCCTTGAAACCGAGTTTACTTTTTCAACTCTGTAGTCTATTAAATAACTTTCATTCATCCACTCTTCCGTTGCAAAATCGTTTTCAAGCAAAAACTGTTCTATCTCCTCCCTGGTTCCGGATTCTTTCGGAAACTCCAAAGGGTAGGTTACTGTAACGGTATAATGCTCCATTGGCTCATCCCATTGAACAGGCGCCCAGTTAAACACCATCAGGTTCTTCCCTTCCGGTGATGTGGTTTTTTCAAGGTATCCGGCAATTGCCATATCGGAAACAAAACGCAGCTTGTATGTAAGGTGTTCTCCCCCAAGGCGCTTGTTGCCGGAGTTTATAATGTCGTACCTGCCTCCGCCGAGATTTACAATATCAATGTTATGGGATTTATTGTCATCGGTTATAACCCAGGCATAGTCCGTATCAAAAACAGGATTAAGCCGTTCAAACCCATCCATTGTAAATGCCAGCATCGTTTTGCCGGGTACAAGGTTATATCTGACAGTGTAAGAAATGATGGCCTTTCCGTCGGGCTGCAGAATAACATCTGTTTCAACAAACTCTAAATGGGCAATTTCTGATGCATAGACATTAAGAGACGATACCAAAAGGATAATTAAAAACAAAAAGCAAAATATTCGTTTTTTATTCATGATTAATTCCATATACCCCTTTGTCATAATAAATTTCAGGTATTACATTAATTTCTATTATACATTATTTTCTAATTTATGTATACAATTTCTGAAAAATAATAGCTCTGAAGAGTAAGAAGATTTAACCTCTTCGTTATCTATCAACCAAACATCTTTTAAAACCTGTTTTTAACAAAAGAGCTAAGACAAGTATATCCTGCCTTTGATTCATGTGCAACGTCATTATAAAGTACGTCTATATATCTGCCTCCATAATCTGTTGAGAAATATTTATGTAATTCACCATTGGAAGCAATTTGCGATGTTGAAAGTTGTTGATAATATTGAATTATGA
>JAAYGP010000084.1 GCA_012727625.1 Clostridiaceae bacterium | reverse complement strand
GTGATTCGGAACGTTTAATGAAGCATAAGTAAAGAATATTCAATTTGCATTACATGCCTTTTCCATCAGCTCTAAAATTTCGTCAAAACTGAATTTTTCGTGTGTTTGCTGCATCAAAAAGGAATTTATTCCGTCAATAACTTCAATAGCCCTGTCTATACCGGGATTGCTGCCTTTTACATAAGCTCCGACGTTTATTAAATCTTCCGATTCCCTGTAGATTGCGAGATTTTTTCTGATTTCAGCCGCTGTTTTCTTGTGTGATTCTGACGCGATATCCGCCATAACACGACTAATGCTTTCAAGTACATCCACTGCGGGATAATGGTTTCTATGGGCCATTTGCCTTGATAAAACAATATGCCCGTCCAGTATGCTTCTTGCGGTGTCTGTTATCGGCTCACTCATATCGTCGCCGTCGACAAGAACCGTATAAAGGCCCGTAATTGATCCCTTGTCCGATGTTCCCGAACGTTCAAGAAGCTTTGGCATCACAGAAAAAACAGAGGGTGTGTATCCGCGGGAAACAGGCGGCTCTCCTATGGCAAGACCGATTTCACGCTGGGCCATTGAAAAACGGGTAAGTGAGTCCATCAGCAACAGGACATCCTTTCCCTGATCCCTGAAATACTCAGCTATGGCAGTTGCAGCCATAGCCCCCTTTTTTCTTATTAAAGCCGGCTGATCGGAGGTTGCTACAACAACAACCGATCTTTCAAGACCCTCATCCGTCAGATCTCTTTCAAGAAAATCCCTTACTTCCCTGCCTCGTTCACCGATTAAAGCTATAACATTTATATCAGCCTTTGTGTTTCTGGCTATCATCCCCAAAAGAGTGCTTTTCCCAACGCCGCTTCCGGCAAATATGCCCATTCTCTGGCCTTTTCCCACTGTCATCAGGCCGTCAATACTCTTCACACCCAAAGCTAAAATCTCATTTATCCGCGGACGTTTCAGGGGATGAGGCGGCTCATTCTGGACAGGATAATGGTCTTTTATATCCAGCTTACCCTTATCGTCAATAGGATTCCCGAGGCCGTCCAAAACACGTCCCAGCAAACCCTCGCCCACTCCCACCGACAATTCAGTGCCTGCAGCCACTACGTCGTTTCCGGGGCCTATTCCTGTCATTTCGCCAAGGGGCATCAATAACACGCTGTTGTTCTGAAACCCTACCACCTCTGCCGGAACTTTCATGCCTGTTCTTTGATTTATTATGTGGCATAACTCTCCGACCCTTGTTTCAGGACCTTTTGATTCTATTGTAAGGCCGACAACCTTTGTTACCTTGCCTTTATAGCGGACAAATCGTTTATTTTGCAATACTTCCCTGTATTTTTTTAATTCTATATCAGTTGCCATGTCCGTTCTCCAATGATATTTCCGTTCTGTTACGTCACAGATCTTCAGAAAACTATATAACCTTTTATTCCGGCAAAATATTATTTCCCAATAACTCCCTGAATAAACGCTCAATATTTTCAAATTGTGTTTCTATACTGCTGTCCACCGATCCATATTCGGTCTCCACATAACATTCACCTTTTTTCATCCCGCAATCCTCAATTATCTTAATATTCCGGGTTATACTGCCGTCAGCCATCAGCTTTTCCCTGTTTTCCTCAACATATTCATAATCCTCGGGGCTGACATGAACAATAACTTCATCGGAAAGCGAGCTGTCAAGCAAAGCTGTACGGATAAGACCAAATATAACGTCCCTGTTTTGGGAAAGCTCCATTCCGATTACCTTTTTCCCTATTTCCAGGACAGTATCAACTATTTCTTCTTCAAGGCCTGACACAGTGTTCTCCAGCACTTCCCTTGCCCTTTGCCTTAAGGCTTCCGCTTCATCAATCAGGCTCTGGTAATGCTGTCTTGCCAGGGTTTCACCGTTTTTGTAGCCTTCTTCCTTTGCCTGCTGCTCTGCCTCCAATATAAAATCGGCTGCTTTTATCCTGACATCCTCCAGAATTCTATTTGCTTCCTCAGATGCCTTACTGATTATTTTCTCAGCCTCGAGCCGTGCGTTTTCCAGTATTTCTTCAGCTTCCTCCCGTGGACTTGTCTCAGGCCCTGAAACAGCCGCTTTGCCCGCGGAAGGCATTTTTTTAGACTTTATCTGATAGGGATTTCCAATATTCACCTGATATTTCTTGTATACATTTCTTCCATATGCGTTATACAACTATTTCGTCTCCTCCACCTCTTGAAATAATAATTTCCCCGGCATCTTCAAGTTTGCGGATGACATTTACAATCTTCTGCTGGGCTTCCTCAACATCTTTCAACCTGACAGGACCCATAAACTCAATATCTTCCTTAATCATTTCAGATAAACGCTTGGACATATTATTGTATATAACATTTTTGACCTCTTCAGTCGCACCCTTTAACGCAATGGCAAGCTGACTGTTGTCAACCTCACGCAGGAACCGCTGGATCGAGCGGTTGTCAAGCAGAAGAATATCTTCAAAGACAAACATCCTTTTCCTGATTTCCTCCGCCAGGTCAGCATCTTCAATTTCAAGTGTTTCCATAATGAATTTTTCGGTGCCGCGGTCAACAGAATTAAGTATATCAACAATAGCCTGCAATCCGCCGGTTGCTGTATAATCCTCCGTAACAAGGGAAGACAGCTTTTTTTCCAGAACGCGCTCAACTTCCTTGATTATCTCGGGCGAAGTCCTGTCCATAATTGCAATGCGGCGGGCCACATCAGCCTGCTTGTCCTGAGGTAATGACGACAGCACTACCGCAGCCTGCTGGGGCTTTAAGTAAGCCAGAATCAGGGCAATGGTCTGAGGATGCTCACTCTGTATAAAATTCAGCACCTGGGAGGGATCTGCTTTTCTGACAAAATCAAATGGCCTGACCTGCAGTGACACTGTCAGCTTATTTATTATTTCCATGGTCTTTTCCGTGCCAAGGGCTTTTTCAAGGATGTCCTTGGCGTAGCCAATACCGCCTTCCGCGATATACTCCTGGGCAAGACATATTTGATAAAATTCCTCAAGAATCCTGTCCTTGTCCTGTGGTGATACACTGCGTATATTTGCTATCTCAAGTGTTAACGTCTCTATTTCATCTTCCTTAAGATGTTTGAAAATCTGTGCCGATCGTTCGGGACCCAGGGTTATTAAAAGCATTGCAGCTTTCTCTCTTCCTGTATACTCCCTTGTAATTTCTACTCTGGATCCGGCTGCCAAATATCTCACCCCCGGCTAAAATTTAATCCCATTCTTCAGCGAGCCAGTTTCTAAGAAGCTGGGCGACCGCATCAGGCTTTGCTGCCACAAACTTGTCAATCTGTTCCTTCAGCTCATCGGTGGCAACCATCTCAAGATCGGGAAGATCACGATGCTTTTCAGGCACGACAAACTGCGGCCCCGCAAAAGCCGGCTCCGGTTCCGGCTCCTCCTCCACCTTTGGCTTTCTTGGAATCAATAAAATAAGCATTACTGTCAACAAAATCAGCATCATTATATATAATCCATACTGCTCAAGAAAGCGATTGAAAGAATCTATAAACTGTACTTCCGGTTCCACTTCAGGTAACAGTTTCTGAATACTGACCGAGATATTGTCCTTTGGGATTCCAATTGCATTTCCTGCATCCTGTTTAAGCTGTTCTATATATTCTGCCGTAAGCGCATCAGCTGATTCCACAAGATGGCCATACCATAAAGTGATTGTTGCCTTTGAATTTTCCGAAATCAGCTTACCAGGTGCTTTTTTGCTTTCTATTTCCTTTTCGTTAAATAACCGTTCCTCATAGTTTTGTTCTTTTTTATAGCTGGAGTTGCCTCCGGTACCCATTTGATATGAAGCTGTTCCGGGATTGCTGTCAATGCCGGGCGCTGCTCCGGACTCCAGGTTTTCAAGTTTTTCCTCCAATGTCTCCAGCGTCTTTACAAACCCCTCGCCCTCGCTGTCCGGTGCCGTATATTGATGCTCTCTGGTGTTTAAAGTGTCAAAATCAAGCATAGCGCTGACCGTAACACTCATGGTGTCGAAATACGCATTCTGCACCATTCCTATTTTAAAATGTTTATAAAGCTTTTGCTCCATTTCTATTTCGCGGTTGCGTCTTAATTCTTCCTGGGTACTTGCGACACCTGCAGGAGATGTTGTATTTATCAGATTAAGCGGGTTAAGAAATTCATCAACCAGGATAATGTTTTCCTTTGGTATTCCTATTGAAGCCGCAACAACCCTTGCCGCTGCTTCAATCTGTTCGGGGGTAAGTTCTCCTTTGGTTTTTAAAGATACAAAAGCCGAGCCTTGATTTTCCTGATCATTTCTTGTCGCCCAATAGGTTTTCTCGGGCTTTGTATATTGAACTGAAGCATCCAGAACGTTTTCAAATTTTTTAAGCTTATATACAAGATTGGTTTGCTCAAACTGCCGCCATAACTTTGCCTTGTCCTCTTCCGTAACAGTCAGGGACAACTTTGACCAGCTCTGATCAAAAATAACTTCAGGACTGATTAACCCTGCTTCACTGGCAAGATCGAATTCAATGTCTGTTTTCTTTCTGCTGTCCACAAATATCTGTCCGCTTCCTTTTTTATATTTTATTCCATGTGAGTCCAGGTAATCAATTATGGCAGCAATGTCATAATCATTACCTCGTTCAAGAAGCGGAACATATGTTACTCTTAAACTGAAAAACAGAGTAAGGGCAATAACTGCCGCAAAAACTGCCGCGGCTATGTACAACCGAATTCTCTGGCCTTTCTCCAGTTCGTCCCAGTAGTCTTTCACCTTACCCCATAATTTCAATAACCCTTCCGGCATTTCCTTTCCCCCCAGACCGGCTTTATCTTTCGTTGTTTATATCCGAAATTCAGTTTTTGCCTTATTTGCCTTATAAAAAAGAGGATTATCGCCTGTTTATATCTGCATTCTCATTATTTCGTTATATGCATCCAGCACTTTATCCCTCACCGCAATAATCATCTCCAGCGAAATTGAAGCCTTTTCGGCAGCAATGAGCACGGAATGGATGCTGTCGGTCCTACC
>JAAYGP010000083.1 GCA_012727625.1 Clostridiaceae bacterium | reverse complement strand
GGATGGTTAGGGATGAAAACAACTGACTTGGCTATCCTCTTTGTTATAATAACCTTGCCATTTATGCAGATTCTCAGAATTAAATCGGACAATCTTCAAAACACGGCATACAGAAGTGTATTGCTTAACAGCTATATTGACGCTGCGGTTGAGGACGCTTCCCAGGCAATGATTGAATTAAGCGGAGGTAATAAAATTACAATATCAAGAGAAAAGGCAATGAACGCATTTCTTCAAACATTATTTATAAATTTTAATGTTAATGACAGAATAGACCAGTTAAGATTGATGGCATACATACCTGCTGTTGTTTTAATTGATTATGACGGGTTTTCCATTTGTTCAATGGAGGAATACATAAATTCAGAAGGTGATATTGAACAGAAAATGGTATGGAAACCCAAAAAGCCATATGCGTATGAGAGCGATGGCTTTATATATCTGTTTACACTGGACAGCTATGTTAAGGTCTATAATTCGGATACAAACATATATTATGAAGGAAGTTTTACAGACTTAAAGGAAAAACTACCGGGAACTCTTCTTAAGGATGTTGAAATATTTGAACAGGTAAGAAAAAGAACAATAGTTGAAGCAATAGAATCGGAAGTCAATAACGCAATAAATTTACATAATACCTATGCGGGAAGATTCGGAATCTCATACAGATTCAGTCCTCCGTCAATTTCCAATGCTGACTGGCACAGAAATATTGAAGACGTAGGTATTTTGGCATTTATCCAGGGCATTCCCATAGGACTTGGCGGAGAAAGGTTTAACAGTTTTGCTCTTGGTGCTTCAAGAATTGTGAGAAAAAAAACATATTATATACAACAGGATTCAAATGGACTTTTTTATTATCATAGAAGTCAATGCCCAAACCTTACGGAAAAGAGTGAAGCATATGATTCACGGGAAGAGTGTGCCGGAAAAGGAGCATTTCCTTGTCATTATTGCCGGCCGTGATTTTGGTGTATACATAATAAAAAATGATTGGAGAATACCAGCATTCGCTTTAAATTACCGGGCAGGCTACTGTCAACACCTGATTCAGTTACTTAACAGGTCAGATATTGTGCAATAGTTTCTTTCTATTGTCAATATCTTTTAACAGAACCCGTGAACAGTAACCCGGGAAGTTTGTTTAATTTTCCGAAATATGCTGCGTGCTTTTACAGATTGAGGTAATGTGTTAAAATAGCATCAAACAATAAAGCTTTAAATATTGTGAAAACAGGTTCTTTTATGTTTAATAAATAAGCCCGCAATCGGGCAGGAAAAAAATATTGCATCATAATTTGAATAATTTAAGGATTCATACCAATAAAATACTTTTGAGATGTTTAGCTTAATTTTTAAGCGCAATGGGGGTAATAAGTGCGATAAAGTGCCGATAAGTGTGCTTTTTATATATCTTGATGGGAGGATATTTCATGGAGCTTCAAAAAAAAATTGATGTAGCAAGGCGTGAATTGTTGGATCTTACTCTTAGAAACCCACTTCTCAATTACAGGGTACTTAAGAAAAAAGGATTGAATATCACCGATGAAAAATCAACAGAACTATACAGGCTTCTTGTGAATAACGGTAAAAACATGTCCTTTTTAAGCGAAAAGGATCTGATATTACCCCCTGAAACAAAGACTTCGGATGAAACGAAGACTTCGGAGCAACCTGCTATGGCTGAAAAATCTGACGATAAGTCCTCGGAACAGTCTGAGACAGTTGAAAAAACAGAAACTGAAATTTCTCAACAGCCTGAGTCAACTGAAAAACCTTTGGACGGGTCTTCCAGGCATTTGATTTCAGCTGAAGAAAGTGAGGCTGAATTCCCGGAACAAAAAGTCCCGGATATCAATCAGGCTGAGTCGTTAAAAGACGAAATCCCGGATTATCTTGAGCTGTTAAACAAATCCTACAGTGATTTGAAAATACAAACCCGGTACAGTGAAAAAGAACTGCAGGAAAGGCTTCTTAACACTTACCACACGGCAAGAACATTCATTGAAGAGCGCGGTGTTAATACATTGTTTTTGGCGCTTGGAATGCTTTTATGGGAAGAGGAGGGAAAACCTGAAAGAAAATATCGGGCACCTCTTATTCTGATTCCCGTTGAGCTGTCCCGTTCAAACGCCAGGGAACGTTTTCTTTTAACATATACGGGAGAAGATGTTCAGTTAAACGTTTCGCTGGCAGCAAAACTCATGAATGATTTTCACATTGAAATTAATACGGAAGTTGAAGAACTTAATGTTGATGAATATTTCCGGCATATACGCGATGCAGTAATAAGCCGTCCCACCTGGGAGGTGGCTGAAAATGAAATAGCATTAGGCTTCTTTTCGTTCGGGAAATACCTTATGTATCTTGATCTTGATTCAAGCCGGTGGCCAACCGAATCCCAGTTATTTAACAATGACATCTTAAAAGCCCTGCTTGTTGACGGATTCCGTGAAAAACAAAGCGAATTACCGGATGATGCGTATATAGATCCATATATTATACCAAAGGAAAACTATCAGGTTGTGGACGCTGATTCCTCCCAAACCCTTGCGATACTTGATATACTTTCGGGAAGGAACCTTGTTATCCAGGGACCTCCGGGTACGGGAAAGTCGCAGACAATTACCAATATAATTGCCGAATGTGTTGCCCGCGGGAAAAAGGTTTTGTTTGTTTCAGAAAAACTTGCGGCTCTTGAAGTTGTAAAAAGGCGTCTTGCAAATGTGGGCCTGGGCGATGTGTGCCTTGAGCTTCACAGCCAGAAAGCTAATAAAAAGGCACTTCTTTCGGAGCTTCAAAAAACATTGGAGCTTGGGGTTCCGAAAACAAACAACATGGAAAGCAGGTTCGATGAATATGAAAAGCTTCGCAATGAGCTTACCGGCTATTGCAAACGTATAAATGAGCCGGTGCTTCCGTCCGGACTAACGCTTATAAGACTATACGGGAGATTATTGAGCCTTAAAAAGCTTACTGATTCAAATGGAATACAACTTCCCAGGATTAACATTCCCGGCATGGATAAGCTCAATGATATTGATTATGAAAACAAATTGCAAAAGGTTAAGGAATTTCAAAGCCATATAAAGAAAATGGGTGTGCCGGAAAACCATCCCTTTTGGGGAACCGCTCTTACTGTTGTTTTGCCGGCAAAAAAAGACATAGTCCATGACAAGGTTAAAAAACTTCGTGCCGCATTTGATAATATGATTTTTATGCTGGACGAAATCGGTGCTGAGCTTAATTACACTCCGGAAAAGTTTCTGGATGCTGAAAAATTAGCCGAAACCCTGGAGCTGTGCAAAACGATGCCAGACATTACCGGTTTTGAAATAGAAAGCAGCCTTTGGGAAAGTGACGAATTACAAATTAAAAAGCTGGTTCAGGATGGGATCAGGCTTAAAGAGATTTATTCAAAGAATCAGAACCTAATCATGGATGAGATATATGGACAGGATCTTTTGGAAAAGCGGCGGATAATTGCCGCAAACAAGGATAGATTCCTTAAATTTTTGTCATCTGAATATAAAAAAGCGGTTAAATTTGTTGAGGGGTTTTTCAGGTCACCACAGAAAAGAACTCCGTCACAGTTGCTGGAAATTGTTGATGATGTCCTGGAATTCAACCGTACAAAGCTTGCTGTGGAAAATGCCCTGCCTCAATATCAGCAACTTTTCCCGTCCCATGCCAGGGGTTTTTGGGATACAAACTGGAGCATTGTTAAAAATGGGTCTGATTTTATCATCCAATTACATAAGGGCATCTCGCAAGGCGCTTATGCCAGCGAGATTTTACCTGTTTTACAGAATTCATCAATTGTGGATGAGCTCTTAAAGCTTTTTCCGGCATATAAAGACAGTCTTGCGGTTTTTTCGAATGCTCTGGGCCAGTTTAATAACGAAGCTGAAATGAAACCCGGAACCGGCATTAATGTTAATTCAAATGATTTTGCGCTGATATCAGAAAAAATTTCAGGCTGGGATGACGGTATAGAAACCATTTTTGATATGGCTGCTTTCAACCAGTACGCTGAAGAACTTAAACATTTTGGCCTTTTTGAAATTGTCGAGTTGTCTCAGGTCTGGAGATCCGCAGGTGAATACCTTTCATATATTTTGGAAAATGAGCGCTGCCAGGCACTTCTGGAAAAAGCATATAGGGAGTGGCCTGAGCTGTCGCGATTTGACAGTATGCAACACAGGGAGAAAATTGAGAGATTCATCGCACTGGATCTTAGTTTTATGAGCAATAACATTTCAAGAATTCTATATGAGCATTGGCTCAACAAGCCAAAACCGGGAAACAACAACCAGGGGCAGATGGGCATACTTCTTCGTGAATTTCAGAAAAAAACAAGACATCTGCCAATCCGCAAGCTTATGCCCAGAGCCGGCAATATTATTCAGGCACTGAAGCCGGTCTTGATGATGAGCCCTTTATCCATTGCGAATTTTATTGAGCCGGGTCAGTTAAGTTTTGATATTGTTATATTTGATGAAGCCAGTCAGGTTCGGCCGGTTGAAGCATTTGGCGCTCTTATGCGTTCAAAGCAGGCAGTTGTTGTTGGTGACAGCCAGCAGATGCCGCCAACGAGTTTTTTTGATAAAGTAATTGAAGCAGACAAAATTGATGAGGATGAGGATTATGTGGGGGATGTGGAAAGCATTCTTGGCCTGTTCCTGGCACAAAACGCTCCCCAGCGC
>JAAYGP010000082.1 GCA_012727625.1 Clostridiaceae bacterium | reverse complement strand
CAGTAACAGATGCGGAAAAGTAGCATAATTTGAAGTGCCAAATGAGTTGACACTTTGAGATTTTATCATTATACTAATAATAGAATGTTGAACATCCAACAACAAAGTACATTGTATTTTTGCTTGGATTATAAAATTCACTTGGAGGAATTAATATGGATAAATTGGCCCTCTATGGAGGAAAACCTGTTATTAGTGAGAAGGAACCGCTTCCGCTGGTATTTCCAAGAGTGATTGCTCCGAAAGCCAAAGAATATATATCGGAGGTTTTGGAAGCAGGGTTTGATTCAGACATGGTTCAAAGGTTCCAGGACAAATTTGCGAAAATGCATGATGTTCATTATGCCGTCGCCGTGTCCAACTGCGCTTCAGCTATTCATACCGCGCTTGCGGTTCTTGATGTGGGTGCCGGTGATGAAGTGGTTACAACCCCTGTTTCTGATTTCGGAACCTACATGGGAATCCTTTCACAAAATGCGCTGCCTGTTTTTGCGGATATAGATCCGGACACAGGCAATATAACCGCTGAATCCATTGAAAAAGTATTAAGCCCATATACAAAAGCGATTATTGTAGTACACTGGCATGGATTAATATGCGATATGGATCCGATTATGGAGCTGTCCCGAAAAAAGGGAATTCCTGTAATAGAGGATTGCTGCCAGGCACCGCTTGGAAGCTATAAGGGTAAAATGGCCGGCAGCATGGGCACTATAGGCTGTTTTTCAATGGATGCGGAGAAACATCTGAGTACGGAACATGGCGGTATGCTTACCACAAACAGTAAGGAACTGGCAGACAAGGCATATAAGTTTGCTGTCATGAGAGGCTGCTATGTTGAAGAAGGCTTTGGCAGAAAATATGATATGCTGGGGCTTAACTACAGATATGGTCAGCTTGAAGCTGCCGTAGGAATGGCCCAGATTGAAATTCTTGAAGAGCAGAACAAAAGAAGGATTATGCTGGCGAACAGATTGATGGAGAAAATCAGTAAAATAGACGGCATAATTCCGCTGAAAATCCCCGAGGTTTCAATGTGCCTTTACTGGATATTCCCTGTAATATTTGATATTGATAGATTCAACGCTGATATTTATATGTTGGGAAAAGCACTGGATGCGGAAGGAATAAAAGGATGCAGCCATATACCATATTATTTGATTACAGACAGCCATCTTTGCCTGAAAGAGCGTAAAAATCTTTACGGCAAAACCAGATGTCCGTTTGATTGTCCCTACCAACGCAGGAGATTAACATATGATTCCGATGACTTACCCGGTGCGGTTAAATATATTTCCCGTACAGTCCGTTGGGTTTGGAGCGATAAATACTCCGAGGAAGATATCGAAAGAATATATCTGGCTGTAAAAAAAGTTGCCGATTACTTCAGGAAGGATTAAAAATGAATAATATAGCCATACTAAGATCCCGCTTTAAAGATAACAGCCTGTTTTTAAGCATGTGGAAAAAAGCTTTTGACTTCTGGGGTATTCAACACAGGTCCCTTTATGCGGATGATATAGATACTGATGTTTTAAATAAATATGAAGCGCTTCTTGTTACGGGCGAGGATTATATACCGGACAATACATATCAGACATTGGACATGTATTTGGCAAATGGCGGGAATATACTGATCTCAGGTGAATTGCCTGATGGACTCAGAAAATATTTCAACGGTTTAAAAGTAAAGAGAATAAAGCGGAATAATGTTCATCGGTGCATGAGGATAAAAAACAAAAATGGTTTTCAGCAATGGGATGACGGTGAGATTTTGTTTTTTACCGGTACTTTCAACTGCAATGGAATTGACTATATCACAGATGGTTCTGAGATTGAAAACGCTGAAATTCCCGCCTTTTCCGAGGAGATGGTCAAATCCTGTGAAAAGCCCGGTTTGTGGTCAGGATGGAGGGAAACCGATGATCCTGCCGTTATTATAAAAAACTGCGGTAGGGGAAAAATTCTTTTCACACCTTTTGCAATAGGTGCCATGACGGAAATGTATCATCCAGTTTCCGCTGATTCCATGAGATACCTTTACGCAAATGAAAACCATGGCATTTATTTGTAGATACGCAGTTTATTAATGTCGCTGAGCAAAAATTATAAATTCAGGGAGCCATGGCCTGACGGGGTACGATGCGTTGTATCAATAACCGGTGATGTTCACGATTATACGGGTATTCCGGGCCGTGAGGACAGAGAATGGAATGACATGAAATATAATTTTGATTTACTGAATGAGTACGGACTGGAGGGTAAAGCCACTTTCTTTATAAGTGGTGAAGTTGCAGTAAAGCATCCGGATGTTATTAAGGAAGGCTTAAAAAGAGGCTATGAATTGTGTCCCCACACATTTAAGGAGACACAGTACGCCATAGAGGATTGGGACTACAACAGGCAGCAAGAGGATATTTGCCGTTGTATTAAAGCCTTTGAAAACGCAGCTTTTGAATATGATGACTATAAAAAAGGCTTTCGGACTCACGGGTATCAAAGCAACAGGATCACACGCGAAGTGTTGTCGGATTTGGGGTTTGAATATATTGCCGATATGCAGGCATGGGAAACGACCGGAGCATATAATCCGGCTTTCCCGGAAAAACTGGTTAATTTTACGGCCTATCCGCAGTTTACAGGTGATAACGGCAGCAAAGTGCTGCTTGAGATACCGGATACATTTGCCAATGATCATTTTGTGTACCGTGTTATGAAAATGTCTCCTGCTGAAGCGTTAATCTTCTGGAAGAAACAATTTGACAAAATATACCGGGTGGGAGGATTGTTCCAGGCTTGCCTGCATCCATATATTTCGCTGAAGGAGGATCCCGGGAGGGAAAACACATACAGGCAATTGCTTGAATACATTCTTTCCCACTCGGCGGTTTCATTTATGAGAATGGGCGAGATCAGCAAGTGGTGGTTTGAAAGGTTTAAAAATAGTAGTTGATGATGGGGTTTGACAGCAGGATACCGCACTGTTCTGTAAGGACCGGTATGTTATTTTGCGGTGTAAAAAACGGATCAGGCAATTGATTCCGTTGATATAAACATTTATAGCCAGCTTATTGTTTCAGTTACAAATGAAAGGATTGGTGCAGATTGAAAGCATATGTGGAATACTTAAACTTTTTAATAAAACTGATTGAAAAAGTAGGAGACAGACAGGATGAAAAGTTTGAGCAGGCATCGGATATTATTGTAGAGACCTTATTGGATGGAAAAATGGTTCATTTCTGGGGTCCCGGGGGCCATTCATCGATATTCGCCGAGGATGTTATGTACAGGGAAGGAGAACTGGCTTGTATCAATCCAATAATAGACCCGAATATATCCTTAGGTCATGGTGCTTTAAAAGAGATAAACTATTTTGAACGGGTGGAAAAACTGGGAAAGATTATTGTTAAGTATAACAGAATAAAGGAAGGGGACGCTGTGGTAATCGGCAGTGCATACGGAGTAAATCCTGTATGCATAGAGGGAGCGCTGGAGTGTAAAAAAGTGGGAGCAAAGGTAATAGCAATTACATCTCCCGCATTTTCAGATTCTCTGGATAATGACGAAACAAGGCACGCAACGGGAAAAGGACTGAATGAAATAGCTGATATTTATTTGAACAGTTATTCTCCTTTCGATGACCTGATCATGAAAATAGACGAAATGGATCAGAAATTCGGTCCGGTGGGTACAATAATGCAGTTGATTACACTGAAAGCTTTAACTACAACTGTCATCAAGAAACTTGCTCAAAAGGGTGTCGAAGTTCCAATCTGGAGAAACGCACTGGAGAAAGGCGGCACCGAATTTAATGACAAATATCTTAATCAATTATGGTGTAAGGTTAAATCAATGTAAGCCTAGGAGGAATCAATATTATGAACTATATTCCTGAATACCATAGAAAGGTCGCCGAAATGCTTGACCTACTGTCCGGGCAGACTGAAGAATATAAAAAAGCCGGACGTTTGATCGCCGAAGCTGTGAAAAACAAAAAATTAATTCATGTTATAGGTACGGAAATGCATTCTTCCATAGCCGCAGAGGAGGTTTTTTTCAGAACCGGAAGTTTTGCCAACATAAATCCTTTGTATGATCCCACCTTTTCAGTCAGTCATTCAGCCGCAAGAAGCCTGTATTTGAAAGAGGCGGACAGTTGCGGCAGATTCCTTATTGAATGTTACCGAAACATCCAACAGGGGGATCTGATGATAATTATTGATACCGACGGCATTGGAAAAGCTTGTATTGAAGTGGTGGAAAAATCAAGGGAAATGGGGCTTAAAACAATCGGCATTGCACCGGTAGGGTGTGCCGT
>JAAYGP010000081.1 GCA_012727625.1 Clostridiaceae bacterium | reverse complement strand
TCGGCGACCTGGGCATCAGTGGCTGTATGCCCCAGTTCGTTTTCCAGTTCGGCATACGCCCTTTCAATATCCTTGCTTTTTTTCCGTAAAGAACGCGGAACCCAGTCAAGTTCACGAATGCTGTCGATGATTGAACCGCGTATTCTAAGAGATGCATATGTTTCAAACTTTACACCTTTATTAATGTCATACTTATCAATCGCATCAATTAACCCGAAAATTCCATATCCCACTAAATCGTCATATTCCACATTAGAACCAAAATATATACTTAGTCTGCCCGCTACATATTTAATTAAATCTGCGTATTCCAATATCAGCTGCTCTTTTATGGATGGATCTTTCGTTTCCTGATACTTTCTCCACATTTCCTGCTGTCTTTGAAGATTGGTAACCGCCATATTTACCCCCCGCTCAACATAATTTTGACAGCCCGAATGGCTTATCTTTTGTATAAAAACTACGCAGCATACAGAAAATGCAACATTGATATTATCTATAAAAATATATTCTGTTTTATCGCTTTTTTAGCTGCTTATACCAATATTGTATCGCAGCTATGACATATGTCAACCTTTTTCAATATTTTTTACGCAATTTTCCATGGATTTTGTCCATTTTTATAAAAAAACGAAAGTTTAATTGTCTTTTAGCTGTTTTCTGATAAACTCGCTCACAGGCAGCGGATCAAATGAATCATCCGATGAATAATTTACAGTTAAATCAATGTTTTTACCAAGGAACTCCTCTTCCTTTTCCACGCTCCTTTCTTCCGCCTGTTCCTTTTCTTTTTGTACTTTTTCTTCAGCTTCCTGTTTCTCCCGTTTTTCATCAACCTCTGTTTTTATAGTCAACACCGTCGAACGAATAAAAAGCCCTATAATATAAAAAGCGGCCATAGCAATTACCATGTGTAACAGCACTTCGTTATTTGATCTGTAACATAACAGGTTCAATATGCCTGAAACAAGAGAACCTGCCAATGCCAGCAGTAAAGGCAGTCTTTGCAGATACTGCATAAAAGCCTCCAAAAGTATCGTGGGTTTTTATGGCAGCAAAAGCATAAAAAGCCTGAAATATCGCTGCCATCATATGTATTTGATTCCATAACCAATTGTTTTAATCTTTAAACGTCCGTCGTCCGAATATAATTCAATTGTACGGCCGTGATTTCCTCCGGTGTCTTCGGAAATAACAGGAATCTTCAAGCTGTTAAGAATTTCTTTCGCTGCTTCCACATTTCTCTGACCAACCCTCATCATATCCGACGCACCGGAAAAAGTGAACATTTGCGCCCCACCGGCCAGTTTCGCAATAATATTTTTCAAACTCGCGCCATCTGCCAGCATTCTTTTCAGTAGCAACCTGATTCCTGTATCGGCAAACTTTGCTTCGTTTGCATTATTCCTGGCCTGAAAAGACCAGGGCAGCATAATATGCGCAAGTCCTACAATTTTTTCCTTTTTATCATATAGTGCAATTCCTACACATGAACCAAGTCCAAGAGTTACTAATACACCGGGATGCCTGGTGTGACCCAGGTCGGCCATTCCCACCTTGATGATATTCTCTGTCATTATTACATTGCTCCTAATGTTTTTAACAGTCGGATATTGGATTCCGCGTCGGGGACGAGAAAGAAATCGCCAATTACGCTCTCAGAGCCGTGTATAAACTCTGTTTCTATGTATAAAACGGCATCAGCTGTTTTTCCGAATTCAATAGCCGGAACACTTAAAATGGCACCTGCCATGTCAATTGCCAAAGCAGGCACATCAGGCTTTATTTTAAGGCCGGTAAGCGCTGACAATGCCGAAAGATAAGAACCTGTCAGAATATTCCCCACTTCTTTTAAAGCCGAAGTGGTTAACTCGTCATATTCGACTTTTTCACCAGGTTCGCGACCCATTAAAATATTAACAAGCATTTCGGCAGCATCCTGTTC
>JAAYGP010000080.1 GCA_012727625.1 Clostridiaceae bacterium | reverse complement strand
CTTTTGAAAAAATGCTCCTTGATTTTTAAGAACTCGAAAAAATAATTTGTGTTACCCTCCAGTTTTCTCTTGTCTTTCCGTGTAATCATTTTTATACTCCTCCCAAATGTGCTGTATATGGCATTCTGCCATGTTCTATTATACCATATATAGCACAATTTGGCCAGGTTTTATGTCAAGTTTATCCCGAAGAATTTTCACTCTTCATTGCTGAAATGTGCGTACCCAGGGAATTTTGTGAGTTAATTGACAAAGTAAATGCAACCCCTAAAAAGAGAACTGGTTGAATTTGCTTTGTCCGTTCACCGGGAATTTTGCTGTAATAGGTCATTGTTAAATGATTATAGCTTGCCGGAAATTATTTTTTTGGTCTTTGATTGGGAGAAGACACGTAAGAGCGGTCTATGGTTATAACCACATAGAGTTTATTATCTATGGCCTGTATTCTCCGTATTATTTCATTCTGTATTCTGGCATCATTTTTTTTACATTCATATGGAACCAATACATCAAAAATAAGGTTGTTGTGGGTCGAACCCTTTACAACTCTGAAATCATGGATTGACAAGGTTTCATCAACACCTGACACAACATCTTCCACCATACCGCGCAGCTTATCAACAAAGGGATCGTCAGTTACAATGGGATCAAGATGAATTACAAGATGTATGCCGTATTCCAGGGAAATATCCCTTTCAATGTTGTCAATTAAGTCGTGGCTTTCAAGAATGTCATCATTGGCATCCACCTCTACATGAACCGAAGCAAAACTATGCTGAGGACCGTAGTCATGAACAACAAGGTCATGGAGTCCGATTACCCCGTCATATTTTTTAATGAAAGACTCTATCAGGTTAATTAACTCCTCGGATGGACCTGCTCCTAAAATGTAATTGATTGTGTCTTTCAATATCCTTAATCCTGTATAAATGATAAAAACAGCAACAAGAACTCCCATATACCCATCCAGTTGAATTCCGGAAAAATGGCTTATCAAGCCTGAAATTAACACCGCTGAAGTAGCCAGCACATCTGAAAGACTGTCTGCTGAAGCAGCGTACAGTACCTCCGATTTTATACGTTTTGCCATCACGGCACTGTACCGGTATAGGATATATTTTGCTATAATTGAAAATAATAGCACACAAAATATTACTGCGTTAAATTCGACAGCTGTGGGATTCAGTATCTTTTCAAAGGACGCTTTAATCATTTCCAGCCCGATAAAAAGAATGCCGGCTGCGACAGCGGTTGAAGCTATGTATTCAATACGTGCATGGCCAAACGGATGGCCATGATCGGCAGGTTTCCCCGCCAGCCTGAAACTGATAAAAGATATAATGGATGAGCCGGCGTCCGAGAGATTATTCATTGCGTCACCGGTAATAGAAACACTTCCTGTAAGAAAACCAACTGTAAACTTGCCAATGAATAATATTATGTTAATAATAACACCGACAATACTGCTGATTCTGCCGTATCTCTCCCGTATTTCCTTTTTCTTTTCATGGTTTAAATTACTGTTTTTCTGATCCACTTTTACATTCCTGTCATCTTTTATTTCCATCATATAACTAAAATTCCACAATTAATATACCTGAACCGGTAAAATTACATCCGGGATTTTAGCAATCATTTGCATATTCTTCAATTCAGACATACGAAGCCTGGCGGATGTTAAAAAATCAACCTCGGAAATCATCCGCATATTCTTCAATTTATAGATACCCGTCTAACCCGCAGAAAACACCTTATAACATCAGCGCCCGGACAAGGACATGTCAACACCTGATATCCGCCTTTGCCGGACTTAGGCTTTTACAATAAAACATTACCTGAATATATTATGAAATATAACAGTTAACAGAATAAAAATAAAATTCAAAGTACATGTATTTCAATATATTCCCTTGCAGCAATAAGGAGTTTTCTATCATTGTCGTATGTTATTTTTCTGAGGGCTTCATCAAAAGTAAACCAGCCGGCTTCGTTAACTTCTTCATCCTGCTTTACAGGCTCCCTCTCTTCTGTAAAACCAAGGAAATATACGACATCCTTTATAACATTTTCTGTTGGTGAATATGTGTTCACAAATCTGAAACCTGTATCAAGAACTACATCCAGGCCGGTTTCCTCTTTTATCTCCCTTAGTGCTGTCTGCTCCTCCAGTTCATTATCCTTCATATGCCCCTTGGGAAATGACCAGTGACCTCCGTTAACATGCTTTATCAGCAAAACCCTGTTTTGTTTACCTATTATTATTGCGCCGCATGATTTTTCATACTTCATTATCTTTATTATTTACCTTTCTTCGAATATTACATATTCATATTTTGTTTTTGCAATGGCTTTTTCTTTTTCCGTTATTACCGTCCATGCAATATTTATCGGTTTAAAAATATACCTGCATAAAAACCAGCCAAAGGAATCGTCTGTAGCACGGTATGCAATAAAATCCGGCCGGGAGACAAGATTCACCAAAAGGTGGGTCATGAGAAAAGCCTGCATTGGCCCAAGCTTCTCCCGGTTTTTTATAAAGTTCATGGAAAGCTGCCCGCGTATGATATCCGGACGATTTTTTTTAAACCATCGAAGCACAAACGGGTTAAAAGATTCAACACAAACAAAGCCCTTATATGATTCAATCTCCCTGCATACGGCTTCACACAGCTCTTCTTCCATCCCGTCCGGGATTGATTTGATTTCGCAGATGATGGGTGTTTTGTCCAATTCACCAAGAGCCTCGCTGAATAAGGGAATGGTTTCTTTAGTCCCGGACAATGTATACTTTTTAAGCTCATCACAGGTCAATTCATTAACTTTCTGATCGACGTCGCATAATCTTTTCAGATTGTCATCGTGAAACACCACAAGCTTTTTGTCCCTGGTGAACCTTACATCAAGCTCAACTCCAAAGCCTTTTTCCTTTGCGTTTTTAAAAGCCGCAATTGAGTTTTCGGGAATATTGCCTCCATGAAGACCCCTGTGTGCAAAATGTGTAACAGGAAAACCCTTGAATCTTTTTCTGCCGGGTTTAATCATGTAAATAAAAAGTATTGCTATGAAAATGAGAGCCCACAATACAATCATTTCAGGATTAATCCCCCACATCCATCATTTCCAGTTTGTCATCAGGCAACACAGGCTTGCTGTCGCCATGCCTCACATTTAACATGGTTACAAAGGCAAGAGCCATGAATATTCCGGCATATGGAAACAGTGTTCTGTAACCGACATGCTCCAGAAAAGCGCCCGACAATATGGGTGTCAGAATCTGCGCCGCCATGGAGAATGTATAATAATATCCTGTGTATTTCCCCACATCCGAGCCTTTCGACATTTCCACCACCATCGGATACGAATTGACGTTGATGGAAGCCCATCCTATCCCGACAAGCACCAGAAGAACCGTTAAAACCGGGTGATAGGAAGTAATGAAAAAAGCCATCGTAAAAGAAACAAACATTAAGGTTATTCCAAATAAAATCATTTTTTTGCGGCCTGTTTTTGTTGATACAATGCCCACAGGCACAAAGGAAATTACCGCAGCAGCTGTGGCTACCAGTAAATTCGCGGCAAAACCTCCCCCTGCTATTCCCAAAAAACTTTGAGCATATTTAGAAAAGGCAGTGGTAACCGCATTATATGCCATAAACCATAAGAAAACGGAAATCAAAATAAAAACAAGACTTCTTTTTACGTCCGGTAAAAGTTTGGATTTTTCATCCGGCTTTTGTGACTCTTCTTCTTCATGCCCGTTATATTTTTTCATTTCCGCGACAAGTTTGTTTTCCCTGATAACTGCTGCAAGAACAGCTACCGCTGCCACCATCAGGGATGCAACTATCAAAAACAAAGGCGTGTAATCTGGTTTTCCTGATTTTGGAACCAATAATGCAATTAAACCAAGGGATACTGCCCCTCCAAGCGCTCCCATCAGATTAATTATCGCATTGGCTTTTGATCTTAAAGGCTTGGGAGTAACATCCGGCATAAGGGCAACTGCCGGAGAACGGTATGTACTCATTGAAACCAATACAATTAACAAAGCTGTAAGAAAAAGTGTCAGATTTCTGTTGTTATCACCGAACGGCAAAAAGGACATGGAAGCTGCGGCCAAAGCTGTCCCTCCGATTATAAAAGGCATTCTTTTCCCGATAGGAGTACTGACTCTGTCTGACAATGTTCCAAAAAGTGGCAGCATAAAAAGAGCCAACACATTATCGAGAGCCATTAACACTCCTGAAACAGTATCCCCTATATAAAATGTGTTCTTAAGAATCAATGGAATAATACTGTCGTAGAGCTGCCAGAATGAACTGATTGAAAAAAAAGCAAGTCCTATTACAAATGTGCGCTTATAATTTAACCTCATACCTTAAAACCGCCTTTTTTCATTTAACGATAGCATTAATAATCATGAGTGTCAATATTCCACAATAATATAGGCAAAGAAAAAGCTTCAGCTGTTACTGTTAACAGGTTCTGTCAAAGATACTGTGCAATAGAAGGAAACAATATCTGATCTGAAAAGTAGCTGAATCCGGGTGTGAACAGTAACTTTCAGCTTTTTTGAGTGTCAGAAGCTCCATTACATAAAACAAAGCGGATTTATTCCGCTTAAAACCGGTATAAACACAAAGACCGCTGTTATTGCAAGGCATAAGGTTATGATTTTATTTTTTTACTCTATAATTTTTATGTCCGGCAAGGATTTCAATAATATCACAACATCATCCTTATTTAAGCTTTTAGGCAGGTTCAAAGTGAAGTTTACTATCAATTTATCCTCATCATCCGTCTCAATTTCAACATTTGTAATATTAGCCCCTGACTTTCCGATGTAAGAGGCCACCTCACCAAGCTTTCCCGGCTTGTTGTCCATCCTTATCATTATTTCGGGAGTGGTTTTTGATTTCCTTATTAAAATATTTTCAAACTTTCTTAAAAACACAAGTGTTAAAAATACAATAGCGGCAGCAATAACCGCGGCTGTATAGAAACCAGTCCCTGTTGCAAGACCGATACAGGCTACTGCCCATAAACTTGCAGCAGTGGTTAAACCTCGTACACTGGTGCCTTGCTTTATTATAGTGCCGGCACCCAGAAAACCAATCCCGCTTATAACCTGCGCACCCAGCCTTGCAGGGTCAATGTCGGTTAACCCGCTATATGCCTTAAACATATATTCAGAAGTAACCATTACCAATGCAGAACCAAGAGAAACCAGGATATGAGTTCTCAGTCCTGCTGCCCTTTTCTGATTTTCTCTTTCTATTCCCACAATTCCGCCTAAAATTGCGGCTACAAAAAGTCTTAAAAGAATTACTTCAATTGCCACCCATTGTTCCCCCTAACCCTGTATGGTAAACTATACTCAAAATTCCCCGCATGCAATTTCATTGTTGTAAATAAAGTGATTCAAAGGTGGGGCCTCCTGCTTAATAATTACAAATATGTGAAGCAGGAAATTTGCAACCATAATATTTTATTCATCTGCATAGGTTGATTATACCTTAAAAAACCAAACAATTCAATTAAGGTTGCAGTCAAGTGGTTCTTGCCTGTGCTTTTAACTTACCAGCTCTTGCAAATGAAGCTCTTGTTTCAGCTATTGCACAGTATCTGTCCTGTTAAGTTACCGAATCAGGGTGTGAACAGTAACACAAAATCTGTGCTATCAGTCAAAAGAATTCAGAAAACTGTGGAAATTGAACATATTTTTTTGATACAATGTAAATAACGAGGCCGGTTGGTATTTCAATGTCTTGCTGATATATTGAAAATTACAGCTTTAACTAAAAAATACAGAGGTGCAGTTATGAATAAAAATCACATTCTGATTATTTTTATAGGGCT
>JAAYGP010000079.1 GCA_012727625.1 Clostridiaceae bacterium | reverse complement strand
GGAACCTGTAAAGTTACTGTTCACACCCTGATTCAGTTACTTAACAGGTCAGATATTTTAATTCTCTTTCCCGGTTTTATTGACAACCAATACAAAAACCGATATAGTTTTAATAGGCTTTAGGTTATGTGGTATGGGACTTACAAAGCAGTTAGTAATTTGTTCTTTAACCAGACGGAGGATTGAATATGGGTGAGGTTATAGTCATAACTTCCGGCAAGGGCGGCGTGGGAAAAACTACGACAACCGCAAATCTTGGCACCGGGCTTTCATTGGAAAAGAAAAAAGTAGTACTTATTGACACAGATATTGGTCTTAGAAATCTTGACGTGGTAATGGGGCTTGAAAACAGAATAGTATATGATTTGGTTGATGTGGTTGAGGGTACATGCCGTATTAAACAGGCATTAATAAAAGACAAGAGGTTTGATGGTTTATACTTGCTACCGGCTGCCCAGACAAGGGATAAAAATTCTGTTACGCCGGAACAGATGATGAAGCTGTGTGACGACCTTCGTGAAGAGTATGATTATATACTCATAGATTGTCCCGCTGGTATAGAACAGGGGTTTAAAAATGCAATTGCAGGCGCCGACAGAGCAATTGTAATTACAACTCCTGAGGTTTCCGCAGTCAGGGATGCCGACAGGATTATAGGATTATTGGAAGCCAGCGAAATAAGAAATCCGCTTTTAATAGTCAACCGTGTGCGTCCGGACATGGTCAAAAAGGGCGACATGATGTCCATAGAAGACATAGTTGATATTCTGGCAATTCAGATAATAGGTGTTGTCCCTGATGATGAAAACATTATTATATCGACTAATCGCGGAGAGCCGGCGGTTACTGAGGGAAAATCCATAGCAGGTCAGGCATACAGAAATATTACAAAGAGGATATTGGGAGAAGAAGTGCCTTTTGTTAATCTGACCAATCAGGATAAGTTCCTTGCCAAAGTGAAAAAATTATTCGGTTTTAAATCGGCTTAGGGAGGGATTGTATATGTTTAATTTGTTTAGCAGACTAGGCCGGAAACGCTCGTCAAAGGACGTGGCAAAGGAACGGTTGAAATTAGTGTTAATCCATGACAGGGCAAATGTTTCTCCTCAGTTTCTGGAAATGGTTAAAGGGGAAATAATCAAGGTTATACGTAATTATATGGAAATTGACGAATCTGCTCTTGACATCAAGCTTACAAAAACAGTAAGCGACGAGGGTAAGGGTGTTGTACCCGCATTGATAGCAAATATTCCCATAAAAAGTGTTAAGAACTCTGGAAAGTAGAATAGCTGGTTTTTTGGGGTGAGATATGAATATCGCGTTTATTGCCCACGATAGCAAAAAAGAATTGGTGGAAGCATTTTGTATAGCATATAAATATATATTAAAAGAACATACCTTGTATGCAACTTCCGGGACAGGCCCCCTGATTTCCGAAGCCACAGGGCTTGAAGTAAACTGCCTTGAATACGGGCATCTTGGTGAGGAACAGATTGCCGCAAGGGTTGCATACAACGAAATGGATCTGGTGATCTTTTTTTTATCTCCCACCCATGATGATCATAAGCTCGAAGGCTTTAATATCATTAGGGCTCATTGTGATCGTCATAATATTCCTTTTGCGACCAACCTCGCAACAGCCGAAATTCTTATTAACGGGCTGCAGCGTGGTGATTTTGCATGGCGCGAGCTTGTTAACCCATCGTTGAACCAGAGCATATGAGAAACACCCGGCTTTTGCAACATAAAAGCTGTCAACTCCAATGCCATTGGAGCGGAACATACTGGAACACAACCTGATTTTATGATGAATTATAAATATGATTCAAAATCATTATCAGAATTATCATCGGAATCATTATATGAATCATCATCGGAATACTCATCAGAATTGTCATATGAATCCAGGCTTTTCTCCGGGGTATTTATCTCAATATATTCTTTATCAGGATCAGATTTTTGTCCGGATACTCTTTCAAACCTGCTTTCACTGGCATCTTCATCGTAAACGGAGTATTCTTCATAAAAGCGGTTTAGTTTGTCAAGCTTCCTTTCAAAATCCTTGAAAAGCAACCGATGTTTGGTTAAATCCCTTTGCAGGTTTTCTGTAATGCTCTGCAGTTGCAACAATTTCTT